>NZ_JBHYKG010000226.1:0-14115 GCF_042741245.1 Kitasatospora sp. NPDC058965 | reverse complement strand
GCCGCTACCCGCGCGGCGGGCGCCCGGCCAGCATCGCGCTCTGGCCGCGGAACTCGGCCACCGTCTCGCCGCCGGTGCGACGCACGGTCACGTCGTAGATCCCGCTGCGCCCGGCCCGCTCGCGCTCCACGGCCTGCGCGGTCAGCTCCTCGCCGACCCCGGCCGACCGCAGGAACGACACCTGCGCGCCCTGGGCCACGGTGACCGGACCGTGGGTGTTGCAGGCCACCGCGAAGGCCGCGTCGGCGAGCAGGAACAGGTACCCGCCGTGCATCGTCCCGTGACCGTTGAGCATCGTCTCGGCCACCCGCATCCGCAGCGTGGCCCGACCGGGCCCGAGCTCCAGCAGCTCGATGCCGAGCGCCCGGTTGGTCGGGTCCCGGTCGGCCATCTCCCTGGCCCGGGCGACCCCTTCGGCTTCCATGGCGGCCATCCTGATCGTCCGCCGCACCCGTGTCAACGAACGACGACGGGACCGGGCGGTCCACCCCGGCCGCCCGGCCCCTGCTCTCCTCAGGACACCCGGTCGGCGTCCCGAGCCCGCGCTCCCACCGTCAGGACAGGTGGAAGGAGGTGTCGTCGATCAGGAACGCGGTCTGCGCCGCGCCCACCTCGTGCGCGCTGAACCTGACGATCACCGTGGAGCCGAACTCCGCAGCCACGTAAGGGGTCAGGTCGATCGAGACCGGTACGTAGCCGCTGGTGGCGTCCAGGTTGGACCAGGTCCGCAGCACCGCGATCTGCCGGCCGGAGTACTGGTCGTCCAGCTCCAGGGTGAGCGTGTCCCGGTTGTCGGGCGCGGTGTTGGCGGAGTCGACGTGCAGCCAGAAGGACAGGCTCGCCCGGGTGTACCCCGGGGTGGTCTCCACGCCCTGCGCGAGCGAGTCGTCGGTGGCCGCCGAGTGGCCCAGCCAGGCGTAGCCCGCACCCGAGCGCGGCTGGTGCGCGGTGGACTGCGTGATGACGCCCGGCCCCGACGGACCCCACCAGCCCGGATAGTTGCCCTTCTTGTCCAGCGGCACCTCGAAGCCCGGGTCGACGAACTGCTCGATCCCCAGGCACCCGTACTCGCCGTAGCCGTAGAACCCGTACCAGAACCGGGTGGCGGCCTGGTTGCCGGCGCCGTCGCGGACCGTCACGGTGACGTCGTGGTAGCCGAGTTGGTCGGTGCGGCCGCGGATGACCCCGGTGCGCCGGTCGATGTGCAGCCCGCGCGGCAGCCCGGTGGCCCGGTACTCCAGCCGGTCCGAGGCGGTCGAGGAGGCGATCACCGGCAGCTCCACCGACTGCCCCGGCGGCGCGGTGCGGTCGCACATGGTGCTCACCACCAGCGGGCTGTTGGCCACCACCGGGTGCGCGGCGGAGCAGGTGTGCCGGTCGTTGTCCCAGGTGGTCTGGACGGCGAAGGCGCCGGTGGCGAGTTCGAGGTTGAACAGGCCGCCCGGGGTGCCCTTGGTGATCCAGGCGCACTTGTCGCCGTTCTCCTGGCCCGCCTGGTCGATCCAGCCGCCCATCGCGTTCTGGTCGGTGATGGTCTCGGCGTACTCGTGGCCGCCCAGGATCGACCAGCCGTCCAGCCGGCCGCGCGGACCGGGGTTGATCCAGTTGGTGCCGCAGTACTTGTTGTCGGTCAGGTACGGCATGATCGTGTAGGCCAGGGTGCCGTAGCTGGACCGCTCGAAGGTGTGCCAGGCGCACCAGGTGTTGAGCTCGTGCCAGCTGTCCGGGTCCATCCCCTTGGCCGTGGTCACCACGTACTGCACGTTGCGGTTCTGGGCCCCGGTCGTGTTGCCGAAGTGCTTGGCCGCGGCGGCCGCCTCGGCGGCGATCTGCGGTTCGGTCGCCCGGTCCGGCGCGGCCGCCGCGTTGTCCACCCAGACCCCCGCCAACGTCCCGCCGGGCGCCGGGTACCCCACGTGCGGCGCGTCGGCCGGACAACTGCCGCTCCCGGTCGCCACGTTCTCGCAGTACTGGGTCATCACCCCGCTCCACGCGTCCCCGTTGCTGCCCAGCCCCTTGAAGAAGGACTGCTGGTACGGCGCGGCGTTGTCCGGGTCGTTGGACAGCGTGGTGTACCCGTCGGCGTCCTTGCCCTCGGTCCCCCACTGGCTTCCCCAGTAGATGACGTACACCTTCGGCGGCCCCGAGGTGACGCCGACGGAGTCCTGGCCGCCCCGGTAGGTCAGGTTCGGCTGGTCGTTGTTGACCGGCACGATCCCCAGCCCCGGCGCCGGATCGGCGTTCGGCCGCACCCCGCCGCCCTGCGGCTGCGCCGGTCCCTGCGCCGCGGCCTGCGCGGTCAGCGCGTTGGCCGCCGCGTGCGGGTGGCCCGGACTGATCTGCACCCAACTGCCGTGCGTCTGCACCCAACCGTCCCCGGCGGGCGCACCTGAGGCCGCATCGGCTGCGCTCGCCACCTGCACACCGGCCAACGCCAGTCCGAGGGAGGCGAACACGGCCCCTAACGCCCTGGCCCGGCGCCACACTCCCGTGGATCCTGCGGTCACGGAGAAGTCCCTTCTCGGCAAACGGCGGTGGCCCCCGCCACCGCCGGTCCGTCACACGGACCGCAGTACCATTGCACATGTCACACGCCAGCTGATCCCCCTCGTCTGACAAAGCTTCAGCAAAATGAGCCCGCACCGACTGCGGGCACGGCCCCCTACAGGCGGCGGGGACCGACTCCGCCGTCCTCGGCGAGCGCGTCGCCCGGGTTCAGCAGGGCGCAGGCCTTCATCGAGAGGCAGCCGCAGCCGATGCACCCCGTGAGCTCGGCCTCCAGCCGCTCGATGGTCTGCCGGCGCTCCTCCAGGCGGAGCTTCCAGCCGCGCGAGGCGCGCTGCCACTCCTGATGACTCGGCGGCCGGTCGAGCGGCACGTCGGCGAACGCCTCCCGCAGGTCCTGCAGCGGGATCCCGATCCGCTTCGCCACCGAGATCAGCGCGACCCGGCGCAGCATGTGCCGGGGGTAGCGGCGCTGGTTGCGCCCGTCGCGCTCGGAGGCGATCAGCCCGAGCTCCTCGTAGAACCGCAGCGCGGACACCGCCGCCCCCGTCCGCGCGCTCACCTCGCCGATGCCCAGCCAGTCGTCGGGCTGATGGCTCATGGACCCCCTCCTCTTGACCTCAAGATTACTTGAGCCCCTACGGTCGGCTGCGCCAGAGCGGCAAGCACCACCGACCCGGAGAGGACGGCAGCCCGATGACATACGTGATCGCCCTGCCCTGCGTGGACGTCAAGGACAAGGCCTGCCTCGACGAGTGCCCCGTCGACTGCATCTACGAGGGCGAGCGGATGCTCTACGTCCACCCCGACGAGTGCATCGACTGCGGCGCCTGCGAGCCGGTCTGCCCGGTCGAGGCCATCTACTTCGAGGACGACACCCCCACCCCCTGGCACCCCTTCACCACCGCGAACGCCGAGTTCTTCACCACCCTCGGCTCCCCCGGCGGCAGCGCCAAACTCGGCCTGATCGAACACGACCACCCGATGGTCGCCGCCCTCCCACCCCAAACCACCACCTGACCCGCGCCCACCCGTACCCGAACGCCCCGGACCGAGCTCGGTCCGGGGCGTTGGGGTACTCCGTCGGGCGTCGAAGTCGTACTCCAGAGCGCAGGAGGCCGAGTCCAGAGTCACCCCGTTGACCTCCACCGGCCGGCGGTCGTCCGCGAAGGCCGTTCGGCAGACCGTGATCACCGGGGTCCCGGTGGCCCGACTCGAGCCTTGCGGCCTCCTCGGCCGTAGGCATGCGGGCGCGGAGTTCCTCGCGGAAGTGGACTGGCCTGGAACCGAGTTCAGCCAGGCGCGCATACGTACCGCCCGGACCGGAGTCCGGTTGCACGATCCGAGTACCGGCCACCAGGGCGGCGGTGAGGTACGAGGTGGAGAGCAGGACCGGCTTGCCGTCGAGGACGAAGCGGCACCGAACAGGCTGGACCGAAACGTCGACCTGGTCGACTTCCAGAGTCCGGCCGTCGATGTCGGCCGACCAGATGGAGCGCCCGGAGCCCTGGTGATGGCAGGGGACCGATTCCGACTGGCCTACGAGATCCGGGTAGCACCGGAGACAGCAGGGGCGGTTGGCGAACCGAGGTGAGACCCGCGGCGTCGGCAGATCAGCCTGTCGGGCGGGGATCGTACGATGCAGCGCGCAACCGACTCATCAATCCGCCCTGAATGCCGCTGCGATCGGCCGGGCCGCCGTTCAACGACAGGGGCAGCACGATGAATGTTCCAGTGACTCCGCCCCGCCCGATGGATGTCCTCTCGTTCTTCCCCGAGCTTGCCGAGCACAAGCGGACAGCGGTCCGGTTGCACCCAGAACCAGCCCGCCCGGGCCCGCACGACAGTTCGGTCGGAGGCCCGCTGGCCTGGCCGGCCCGTGAAGCGTGGCCGACTTGCCCAGGCGGTCAGCACCTCAGGCACTACTCGCCGCATCGACCCGGCAACGTCCGTGGCGAGCGGTCCGCGACGGCTTCCACCCCGCTCAGCGAGCTCACCTGGGACGAGATCCCTGCCGAGACGGCCTGGCCCATGCTCCCGGTGTTGCAGGTGTACGCGTGCGACGTACCCTGGTACGACGGGTTCCCTCCGGGGACGGATCTCCTGCAGATCCTGTGGTGCCCCTTCCAGCACCGCTACGAAGGCGGCAAGGTCCCCTACAACGGCATCGCCGGCCCCTACGTCCACGTCCGCTATCGCAACAGCCGCGATCTGGACGGCGTCTTCCTGCCACCGCAGGAGCCCCTGGTCATCGGGGAGCCGGGCTATCTCCCCACCCCCTGCCTGCTCCGTCCGGAGCCGGTCACCGAGTATCCGGACCCCGGCGTCCTGGGCGAGGAGTTCGACGAGCGGGTCGAGGAGTGGGAGGCGGCCACCTTCTGCGACATCACCGACGATCCGGAAGACTACGAACCTCGCTACCACTGGGACCTCTCCACCGCTCCGGGCTGGAAGCTCGGCGGCCACGAGCCCTGGAACTACCAGGGCTACGACGGACCGGTGGAGTGCTACACCTGCGGTGGCGAGATGCGGTTCACGGCGTCGCTGGCCAGTGCCGAGTGGGACGGGGGCACTGCGAGTTGGGCGCCGACGGGCTTCCTCGACGAGCCGTCGGAGACCTACTGGCAGCGCCGCGAGCCCACCGCCGTGCGACTCGGCAGGCGCGAAACCATGCGGGTCTTCACCTGTCCTGTATCGCCCGAGCATCCGGTGATCAGCGACCTGATGTAGACCCAGCGATCGCACTCGGCCGTCCGCTGATGACAGGCACCCCAAGCCCAAGGCAGGACCGCCCGTCCCCTGGCGCGGAGATGACACGGACCGACTGATCATCCCGAATACCGCAGGAACGACGAAGGGCCAGTTCCAGAGGATCACGCCTCCGAACTGGCCCTTCCGCTGTGGGCGCGGACGGTTTCGAACCGCCGACATCTGCTTTGTAAGAGCAGCGCTCTACCACTGAGCTACGCGCCCCGACCGCCGGCACCCTACTGGGGGCCCGCGTGGTGAGAAGCAAGAGTACCTGGTCTGGGCTTCGGAGCCGAGTGCAGACGGACGGAAGGGGGCAGAACGGACAGGTGGGTGGGAGGCGGAGAGCGCTGCTCTTACAAAGCGGTGCGCGCGGGTACGCTGCGGGCATGCCGCGTTATGAGTTCCGTTGCCGTACCTGTGGGGCCACCTTCGAGCTGCGTCGTGCCATGGCGCAGGCGAACGATCCGGCGGTCTGCCCGCAGGGGCACACCGACACCACCAAGCTGCTCTCCGCGATCGCCGTGACCGGGACCGCGAGCGGCGGCGCCGCCCAGGCCCCGAGTGGTGGCGGGGGCGGCGGCTGCTGCGGGGGCGGCTGCTGCGGCTGACCCGGGCACCGAGCTGCGGGCGACCCGCCGGGCGCATTGTCCGGCGGGTCGGCCAGCGGGCAGGATGGCAGGCATGACGCACGTGATGGCGAAGGGCGCCAACATCTCGCTGACCGCCGCGGCGCTCCGCGTGGTGCTGCGCTGGACCGCGACCGGGAGCGCGCCGGACCTGGACGCGTCCGCGCTGCTGCTCGCCGAGAACGGCAAGGTCCGGTCCGACGCCGACTTCGTCTTCTACAACCAGCCCCGCCACCCCTCCGGCGTGGTGCGCCACCTGCGCAAGCAGCGGGTGCCGGGCAGCACGGAGATCGCCGACACCATCGAGGTGGACCTGGCGAAGCTCGCGCCGGAGGTGCAGCGGGTGGTGCTGGCCGGGTCCACCGAGTCGGGGACCTTCCAGCAGGTGCAGGGCCTGCGGGTGCTGCTGCACGACCTCGCGGCGCCGGCCGGCAGCCCGGCGCTGGCCGAGTTCCCGGTGCAGGAGGTCGAGCCGGTCGCCGCGCTGATCTGCGCCGAGCTGTACCGGCGCGACGGCGGCTGGAAGTTCCGCGCCGTCGGGCAGGGGTACGCGTCGGGCCTGAGCGGCCTGGCCGTCGACTTCGGCATCACGGTGGACGAGGAGCCGGGTGCCGAGCAGGCCCACGAGGCACCCGCCCCGCCGGCGCCCAGCGCTCCCCCGGCCCCGGCGCCAACCCCGTCCCAGGCCCCGGCCCCGGTGCCGACCCCGGCCCCGGTTCCGACCCCGTCGACCCCCGGCGCGCCGACTCCGCCGCCGCCCGCCGCTCCCCCGGTCTACGGCTACCCTCAACCGATGCAGCAGCCCCAGCCCACCTACGGCTACCCGCAGCAGCCCCAGCCGACCTACGGCTACCCCCCGGCCCAGCCGCACCCGCAGCCCCAGCCCCAGCCCCCGACCCCGCAGCCCCCGTTCGCGCTCCCGCCGCAGGGCCCGCAGTTCCTCCCCCGCCCCTGACCCTCGGACCCTCGCGCCCCTACTCCTCCTTGTACCCCCGCTGCCACTGCATCCCGAACCCGTACAGCCGGTCCAGGTCCGCCTGGAACCCGTGCACGTACCGGACCTCCCGACGGGCCATCAACTTCCCGCCCTCGTTCTCGATCAGCAGCACCGCACACGAACGGGCGGTCCCCGCCCGCTCGTCCAGGTTGACCTCCAGCCGCTGACCGCTCGGCGGCACGATCTGGATCTGCGCGTGCGTCTGGTCGAAGGCGGGGGTGCCGTCGTAGATGTAGACGAAGATCAGCAGCCGCTTGAACTCCTCCTTCTTCTCCAGGTTGATGTACATCGACTCGCCGGACGGCGCCCCGTACTGGTCGTCGCCGCTGAGCTTCACGTACGGCGGGTGCTGCAGGTCGCCGAAGAACTTGCCCAGCGGCTGCACCACCCCCCGGGAACCGTTGGTCAGTTCGTACATGCAGGCCAGGTCCAGGTCGACGTTCTGCGCGCCGCCCTGGAAGCCGTCGTCGCCCTGCCGCAGCAACTGCCGCGGCTGCAGCAGTTTGCGCCGCAGATTGCCCTGCGACCCCTGGACGATCCGCGCCGTCCAGTGCAGGTTCACGTAGAGGGTGCCGATGGTCGGCCCCTCGCCCGTCAACTGGTGGGTCGGCCGGGACTTGGTGAGGATCACCTTTCCGCCCTGGCTCACCACGTCCGGCAGGTTCCGCTCCCCGCGCAGGAACTCCCAGACCGCACCCATCCCGCCCCGCCCCCACCCTCACTCGATCCTTCGTCCACCCCCGTGACCGGCGGTGACGATGCTCTGACGCACCATTGTGCACTGCGGTCCATACCCACCGGCGGGACTGCGCCACCGTCCGTCCCAACGGTCCGTCATTCCCTCCGGACGCTGCGTCAGCCGTCGAGGGCGTCGACCGGACGCTCCGTCAGCCGTCGGCCCCCACCGACCGAACGCTCCGTCAAGCCACCCGCGCGGCGGATGGTCCCACAACCCCCACTCCCGTACCATGCCGCCGCTTCGGACGCGATATCGTCTTGCCGCACAGGTGTCCCCCGTCACGCGCGGGTCAGTCCAAACCTCCCGCCCCCGATCGCGGAAAGCAGAGGCTCACGCCGCAATGTCACTCTCGTCCACTCAACTGGTCTGGTCCGGCATAGCCGGCGCCGGCCTGCTCTTCGTCGCCGTCCTGGTGGCGATGCTGCGCATGAAGAACGCCAAGGCCGAGGAGAACGGGGACTCCTGGGAGCGCAGCGAGGAGCGCCGACGGCGCAAGGAGGCGGTCTACGGGATCGCCTCGTACGTGCTGCTGTTCTGCTGCGCCGGTGTGGCGGCCGCGCTCTCCTTCCACGGCCTGGTCGGCTTCGGCACCCAGAACCTGGGCCTGTCGCACGGCTGGGAGTACCTGGTCCCGTTCGGTCTGGACGGCGCGGCCATGTTCTGCTCGGTGCTCGCGGTGCGCGAGGCCAGCCACGGTGACGCGGCGCTCGGCTCCCGCCTGCTGGTCTGGGTCTTCGCGATCGCCTCGGCCTGGTTCAACTGGGTGCACGCCCCGCGCGGCGGCTCGCACGACGGTGCCCCGCAGTTCTTCTCCGGCATGTCCATCTCGGCGGCCATCCTGTTCGACCGCGCGCTGAAGCAGACCCGCCGGGCCGCGCTGCGCGAGCAGGGCCTGATCCCCCGTCCGCTGCCGCAGATCCGCATCGTGCGCTGGCTGCGCGCGCCGCGCGAGACCTACGCGGCCTGGTCGCTGATGCTGCTGGAGAACGTGCGCAGCCTGGACGAGGCGGTCGAGGAGGTGCGCGAGGAGCGCGCCAACAAGATGGAGGCCCGCAACGCCGCGCGCAGCGCCGACCGGCGCGAGCGCGCCGAGCTCAAGGCGCTCTCCCGCGGCGGCGCGCTGGGCCGGGCCCGCGGTGGCCGCCAGGTGCCCGCGCTGACCTCCGGCTCGGCCGGCGAGCCCGCTGCGGAGCCTGCGCTAGCTGAGGATCCGATGGCCAAGGTCGGCCCGTCCGCGCTGGAGCCGGCCGCCCTCTCCGCGGCCCCGCGCCGCACCGCCGTCGAGTCGGGCCGGTACGACAGCGTCGACCTGACCACCGAGGACGACACCCTGGCGATCCCGAAGCTGGAGTCCCCGTTCGACTCGCTGGAGCGCAAGCTGCGCGCCATGGAGAAGAAGCTGGGCTGACCCCGGATCGGGCGCACAAGAGGGAGCCCCGCACCACCGCCTCACGGCGGCGGTGCGGGGCTCCTGGCGTTCGAGTACCGCCCCCGCAGTGTCAGGACTGATCGTCCGTCAGGGCCTGCCCAGCTGGACCGGTTCCCGGTCCAGCGCCTCCTCCAGCTCGGCCTCGCGCCGGTTGCGCCGCACCGAGGAGGCCAGCGCCGCCCCGATGAAGGTCACCCCGATCAGGCCGGTGACCAGCTCCGGGATCTTGTACTCGATGGAGACCAGCAGGATCACCGCCAGCGCACCGATCGCGTAGTGCGCGCCGTGCTCCAGGTAGACGTAGTCGTCCAGGGTGCCCTTGCGGACCAGGAACACGGTCAGCGAGCGGATGTACAGCGCGCCGATGCCCAGGCCCAGGGTGATCTGGAAGAGGTTGTCGGTGATGGCGAAGGCGCCGACCACCCCGTCGAAGGAGAACGAGGCGTCCAGCACCTCCAGGTAGAGGAAGAGGAAGAACGCCGCCTTGCCGGCCAGTTGCACGGCCGTGGCGCCGCCGCCCTGGTGCGCGTGCTGCTGCGCGGCCTCCGCCGCCTCCTCCGCGCCCTCCAGCGAGGACTCGAACAGGCTGGAGAGCCCGTTCACCGTCAGGTAGGTCGCCAGCCCCAGCACGCCGGCCAGCAGCACCGTCTCCGCGTGGTCGCCGGCCAGGAAGTGGGCGGTCAGCACCAGGGTGAGCAGCGCGACCACGGTGGTGGCCGCCTTCAGCTGCCCGATCCGCTCCAGCGGGCGTTCCAGCGGCCGCAGCCAGTGGTAGTCCTTCTCGCCGAGCAGGAAGTCCAGGAAGATCATCAGCAGGAAGACCCCGCCGAACGCGGCGATCGCCGGCCCGGCGGCCTCCAGGTGCTGGGCGTAGGTCAGCCCGCCGGCGGTGTGGTCCGCGTGGAGCGCGAGGTCCAGCACGGTGCTGGGGCTCAGCTGCGCGGTCAGGCCGACCACGGCGAGCGGGAAGACCAGCCGCATGCCGAAGACCGCGATCAGCACGCCGACGGTGAGGAAGATCTTCTGCCAGAACGGGTTCATCCGCTTCAGCACCGTGGCGTTGACCACCGCGTTGTCGAAGGAGAGCGAGATCTCCAGGATCGCGAGGATCAGCACCACGCCGAAGCCCTGGGCGCCCCAGATCAGTCCGGCTGCCACCAGCCCGGCGATCGTGGTCGCGAAGGACCACCCGAAAGTGCGGATGAACACGAGGACGACTACCTTTCGGCCGGCAGTTCCGAGCACGCCCGGGGCGTGGTCGTCACTGGACGTTGACTCCAAAATCCAGGGCGATGCCGCGCAGACCCGATGCGTACCCCTGACCCACTGCCCGGAACTTCCACTCCCCCTGATAGCGGTAGAGCTCACCGAAGATCATCGCGGTCTCGCCGGAGGCGTCCTCGGACAGGTCGTAGCGCGCGATCTCGTAGCCGGTGGTCAGGTTGACCACCCGGATGTACGCGTTGCGCACCTGGCCGAAGTTCTGCAGCCGGAGCTCGCCGTCGTAGATGGACACCGGGAAGACCACCCGGTCGACGGCCGGCGGCACCAGGTCCAGGTTGACCACCACGACCTCGGCGTCCCCGTCCCCGTCGGCGCTGCCGATCAGGTTGTCCCCGAGGTGCTCCACCGAGCCGTCCGGGCTCTTGAGGTTGTTGTAGAAGACGAAGTACTCGTCACCGAGGACCCGGCCGCCCGCACAGAGCAGCGCACTCGCGTCGAGGTCGAAGGGCGCGCCGGTGGTGGACCGGGCGTCCCAGCCCAGGCCGATCTGCACCTGCGTCAGATTCGGCGCGGCCTTGCTCAGCGAGACGTTGCCGCCCTTGGCGAGCGTGACACTCATCGTGGCTCTTCCTCCCACTCCCTGGCGGCCCGGCTGCGCGTCGGAACACGAGCAGGCCGACATACATGTCTACGCCGACACCCGCCCGTCCCGGGCCGATCCGCCCACTGAACATCCTGAACTTGGAACCTATCAAGCAGCTAAAAGGCCTACGATGCTCCAGCACAAGAGCTACGGGGGAGCCACAGCATGCCGATCCAGCCACTCGACCCGTCCGATCCGGTCGAGGTCGGACCGTACCGCCTGATCGCCCGCCTCGGCGCCGGCGGGATGGGCCTGGTCTACCTGGCCCGCTCCGCGGGCGGCCGCACCGTCGCGGTCAAGGTGGTCCGGCCGGAACTGGCCGAGGACCGGGAGTTCCGGGCCCGGTTCGCCCGCGAGGTGGCGGCCGCCCGCGCGGTCGGCGGCGCGTTCACCGCCCCGGTGACGGACTCCGACACCGAGGCGCCGCTCCCCTGGCTGGCCACCGGCTACGTGCTCGGCTCCTCGCTGAGCGAGGCGGTGGCCCAGCACGGCCCGCTGCCGGTCTCCTCGGTGCGCACGCTCGGCGCCGGGCTGGCCCAGGCGCTGCTCACGGTGCACGCGGCCGGCCTGGTGCACCGCGACCTCAAGCCGTCCAACGTGCTGCTGAGTTCGGCCGGGCCACGGGTGATCGACTTCGGCATCGCCCGGGCACTGGACGAGGAGCGGCTCACCAGCACCGGCCTGGTGGTGGGCTCGGCGGGCTTCATGAGCCCGGAGCAGGCGGCCGGGCGGGCGGCGGACCCCGCCTCCGACGTCTTCTCGCTGGGCTCGGTGCTGGTCTTCGCGGCCACCGGGGCGGGCCCGTTCGGCCGGGACGGCGACGCCTCGGCGGCCGCCCAGCTGTACCGGGTGATCCACGAGGAGCCGGAGCTCTCGGGGCTGCCCGAGGAGCTCTGGCCGGTGGTGACGGCCTGCCTGGCCAAGGACCCGCAGGACCGGCTCACCCCGACCGAACTGGTCGAACTGCTCGGCCCGGGCGTGTTCGCGGGCTGGCTGCCGGCCGCGCTGTCCGCGCAGATCGCCGACCACGCCGCCGCCGTGCTCGACCTGGAGCCGCCCACCGGGCCGCACCCGGTGGCCGCCGCGCCGGCGCCGGCCCGGCCGGTGCCGCCCACCGGGCCGGAGACCGCACCGACCGTCGCGCTGCCCGGGCCCGCCGACCCGGCCACCGTCCCGGTCCCGACCCCGGCCCCGGTGCCGCGCAGCACCTCCCGCCGCGCGCTGCTGGCCGGCGGCGGCGCCCTGCTGCTGGCCGCGGCCGGCGGCGCCGCCTGGGCGCTGCGCGGTGGCTCGCCCGCCCCGAAGCCGCACCCCGCCCCGGGCCCCACCGGCAGCCCCGCCCCGGGCCCCACCCGTACCCGGGCCAAGGGCGAGGCGCCCGCGCCCAACTGGACCTGGACCATCCCCACCGTCTTCATCATGGCCCGCCCGGCCTGTGCGCACGGCCTGGTGCTGATCGGCGGCGACGGCCTGTTCGCGCTGGACGGCAAGGACGGCACGGTCCGCTGGACCGATGCCAAGGCCTCGGCCGACGACGTCCACCCGCAGGGCAACGCGCTCTTCTACAGCCAGCTCAACCTGATGGCCGCCGACCCGGGCAGCGGCTCGGTGCTGTGGAGCTTCGCCCAGAAGCCCGGCCCGGACCCGAACACGCTGGTGACGGCGAGCAAGGTGCTGGCCGCGGACGACCGCGCGGTCTACGCGCTGTGCGACGTGATGGGCGCCGACGTCACCGCCGCCGACACCCCGCACACCAAGGGCATCATGGCGCTCTCCCACCAGGACGGCTCGCTGCTGTGGCTGCAGCACCGCAAGCCGGACGCCGACCCGGACGTGGACGCGGTGGTGGCCGGCGACACCCTGCTGTACACCGACTCGTCCACCAACCTGGTGGCCCGCTCGGTCAGCACCGGCGAGCAGGTCTGGTTCGCCAACACCGAGTCCCAGGCGCCGTACCAGCCGGCCACCGACGGCGGCCGGGTGTTCTGCTCGGCCCCGGGCCTGGGCCTCCAGGCGGTCGCGGTGAGCGGCGGCAAGCAGGTCTGGCTGAAGACGCCGCCGCAGAAGCGGCTCTGGTACACGCCGGCCGCGGTCGGCGACGGGGTCGTCTACACGGTGCTCGGCGGCATGACGGTGACCCGGGACAACACCACCTACACCCCGCCGGCCGGACCGGTGCTGATCGCCTACCAGGCGGACAACGGGAACGAGCTGTGGCGGGTCGCGCTGCCGGAGGAGGTCACCATGTCGGAGCCGCCGTTCCTGGCCGGCTCGACCCTGGTGGTCGGCACCGACGCGAAGGGCGTGTTCGCGGTGGACACCAAGGACCGCCGGGTCAGCTGGAACTTCCGGACCACCGGCGCCGCCGGCTCCACCTGGGAGTTCGCCACCGACGGCAAGCAGCTGATCGCCGTTCAGGACAGCAAGGTGTACGCGCTGCCGCTGGACTGACCCGGCGTCGACGTCTGAGCCCCGGCACCGCGCCGGGGCACAGACGTTGACGCCGGGACTCAGACGGTGACGCCGGGGCTCAGACGTTGACGCCGAAGTCCAGCGCGATGCCGCGCAGACCGGTCGCGTACCCCTGTCCGATGGCGCGGAACTTCCACTCCCCCGCGTTGCGGTAGAGCTCGCCGAAGACCATCGCGGTCTGGGTGGAGGCGTCCTCGGACAGGTCGTAGCGGGCCAGCTCCCGGCCGTCGGCCCGGTCGACCACCCGGATGAACGCGTTGCGCACCTGGCCGAAGGTCTGGCCGCGGGCGTCGGCCTCGTAGATCGAGACCGGGAAGACGATCTTGGCGATCCCGTCCGGCACCCGGGTCAGGTCGATCGTGATGGCCTCGTCGTCGCCCTCGCCCGCGCCGGTCCGGTTGTCGCCGGTGTGCTCCACCGAACCGTCGGGGCTGCGCGGGTTGTTGAAGAAGACGAAGTCCTCGTCCCTGGTCACCCGACCGTGCTCGGTGCAGAGCAGCGCGCTGGCGTCCAGGTCGAACTCGGCGCCGGTCGTCGTGCGCAGGTCCCAGCCCAGGCCCACCAGCACCGCGGCCAGACCGGGCGCCTCCTTGCTCAGCGAGACGTTGCCGCCCTTGCTCAGGCTGACACCCATCAGGTTCCTCCCAGCGTCCTGCGTGCTCCGACACCCGCGCAACGGCCCGATCGTAGTGCGCGGTTCCCGTCGCCGGGGACGACGCGGCCCGGCGC
>NZ_JBHYKG010000225.1:0-14158 GCF_042741245.1 Kitasatospora sp. NPDC058965 | reverse complement strand
GGGGCGGCGCCCGGGGGGTGGGGCCCGGCGCCGCCCGCCCCCGCCCCCGACCGGTACCTCCCAAGACTTTTTTAGTGAAGGGGACGCTGTGAGCGTCATGAACCTGGTCTCCTACGAGGACGCTCTCGCGTCGTACGACCCGGTGATGGGCCTTGAGGTCCACGTGGAGCTGGGCACCAAGACCAAGATGTTCTGCGGCTGCTCGACCGAGCTGGGCGCCGAGCCGAACAGCCAGGTCTGCCCGACCTGCCTGGGCCTGCCGGGCTCGCTGCCGGTGGTCAACGCGATCGGCGTGGAGTCGGCGATCCGGATCGGGCTGGCGCTGAACTGCGAGATCGCCGAGTGGTGCCGGTTCGCCCGGAAGAACTACTTCTACCCGGACATGCCGAAGAACTTCCAGACCTCGCAGTACGACGAGCCGATCGCCTTCAACGGCTACCTCGACGTGCAGCTGGAGGACGGCTCGACCTTCCGGGTGGAGATCGAGCGCGCCCACATGGAGGAGGACACCGGCAAGTCCAGCCACGTCGGCGGGGCCACCGGCCGGATCCACGGCGCCACCCACTCGCTGCTCGACTACAACCGGGCCGGCATCCCGCTGATCGAGATCGTCACCAAGCCGATCGAGGGCGCCGGCGAGCGCGCGCCCGAGGTGGCCCGCGCCTACGTCGCCGAGCTGCGCGAGCTGATCCGGGCGCTGGGCGTCTCCGAGGCCCGGATGGACAAGGGCCAGATGCGCTGCGACGTCAACCTGTCGCTGCGTCCGAACGGCACCGAGACCTTCGGCACCCGCTCGGAGACCAAGAACGTCAACTCGCTGCGCAGCGTGGAGCGGGCCGCCCGGTTCGAGATCCAGCGGCACGCCACCGTGCTGGGCCGGGGCGAGAGCATCGTCCAGGAGACCCGGCACTTCCACGAGGACAACGGCACCACCACGGCGGGCCGGATCAAGGACAACGCCGAGGACTACCGCTACTTCCCCGAGCCGGACCTGGTGCCGATCGCCCCGGCCCGCGCCTGGGTCGAGGAGCTGCGCGCCGAGCTGCCGGAGCTGCCCCGGGTCCGCCGGGCCCGGCTGCAGGCCGAGTGGGGCCTGTCCGACAAGGACATGCAGTCGGTGCTCAACGCCGGTGCGGTGGAGCCGATCCTGGAGACCATCGCGGCCGGCGCGCCGGCCGACCAGGCCCGCAAGTGGTGGCTGGGCGAGCTGGCCCGCCGGGCCAACGAGACCGGCACCGAGCTGTCCGAGCAGCCGATCACCCCGGCCCAGGTGGCCCGGGTCTGCGCGCTGGTCGCCGACGGCAAGCTCAACGACAAGCTGGCCCGCCAGGTGATCGAGGGCGTGCTGGCCGGCGAGGGCGAGCCGGACGAGGTGGTGGCCGCCCGCGGCCTGGCCGTGGTCTCGGACGACTCCGCGCTGGGCGCGGCGGTCGACCAGGTGATCGCGGACAACCCGGACGTGGCGGAGAAGATCCGCGGCGGCAAGGTGCAGGCGGTCGGCGCGCTGGTCGGCGCGGTCATGAAGGCCACCCGCGGCCAGGCCGACGCGGCCCGGGTCAAGGACCTCATCCTGGCGAAGCTGGGCGCCTGAGCGCCTGAGCGCCTGAGCGCCTGAGCACCTGAGTACCCACCGCCGGCGGCTCGGCTCCTGAGTACCCGGCGACCACCGAGGCCACCCCTCCTTAGGGGTGGCCTCGGCCGTTCCCCGGCCGGTCTAAGGACCTGACGCCCCGCAAGATCCGGCATGCTGCCGATGCCCGGCACCCCCCTGGGCGAGGAATCTAGAGGAGTCGGGCGAGGGGCTCGACACCGAGAAACCCAGAGGGGAACCGACGTGTACGAGTACGAGATCTCCCGTCAGCGCAGCGCCGAACTGCAGGCCGCGGCCGCCCACGAGCGGCTGGCCGCCGAGGCCCGCCGGGCCGGCCGCGCCGCCCGCGGCGGCAGCACCGTGGCCGCCCGGCTGGGCCGGCTGACCGGCGGCCTGCGCCGGGCCGCGCTGCACACCGACCGCACCACCGCTGAATGCTGACCACGGTCGGTGCCGCCGGGGCCACGAGGGGAGCCCCGGAGGCAGCGGAGCGGAACGAGGGGAGGGACGCCACCGGCGCCCTCCCCTCCGGCGTCGTGGGACCGGCCCGGCCGCAGCCCGGGATAACCCGTGGGCCGTTGTCCGCCGGTTGTGGCATGCTCAGCGCCGTGCAGCAGATCTCGGTCAGTCCGGTCTTCGTCGGTCGCGGCAGCGAGCTCGCCACGCTCGGGGGAGCACTGCGCCGAGCCGCGGGCGGGGCGCCGCAGGCGCTGCTGATCGGGGGTGAGGCGGGGGTCGGCAAGACCCGGTTGCTGGAGGAGTTCCTCTGCACCGCCGAGCGCGACGGCACCGTCGTGATGCTCGGCAACTGCCTGGAGGTGGGGGCCGAGGGCCTGCCCTACGCGCCGCTGGTCACCGCGCTGCGTCGGCTCCTGCGCCACCCGGGCGGCGAGCTGGAGCGCGCCGCCGCCGGGCTGGAGGGCCACCTGGCCCGCCTGCTGCCCGAGTTCGGCGAGGCCGACACCGATCCCAACGACGAGTACGGCCGGGCCCGGCTGTTCGAGCGGATCGCGCTGCTCTTCGAGCGGCTGGCCGCCGAACGCCCGCTGGTGCTGGCGATCGAGGACCTGCACTGGTCCGACCGGTCCACCCGCGAGCTGCTCGGTTACCTGATCAGCACCCTGCACCGGGCCCGGGTGCTGGTGCTGGCCACCTACCGCACCGACGACCTGCACCGCCGCCACCCGCTGCGCCCGTTCCTGGCCGAGCTCGAACGCCAGCGCACCGTGCAGCGGATCGAGCTCGACCGGTTCGGCCAGCAGGAGGTGGCCGCCCAACTGGCCGGGATCCTCGGCGTGCCGACCGCCGACCACAAGCTGGTCGCGCTGGTCATGCGCCGCTCCGAGGGCAACCCGTTCTTCGTCGAGGAGCTGGCCTGCTCCTACACCGGCGGCTGCTCGGTGGGGATGAGCGACTCGCTGCGCGACATCCTGCTGGTCCGGGTCGAGGCGCTGCCCGAGGCCGCCCAACGGGTCGTCAGGATCGCCGCCGAGGGCGGCTCCCGGATCGAGCACGAGCTGCTGGCCGCCGTGCTGGACGGCCCCGAGGACGAGCTGATCGACGCGCTGCGCACCGCCGTCGGCGCCAACATCCTGCAGCCGGACAAGGACGGCGAGGGCTACCGGTTCCGGCACGCGCTGGTCCGCGAGGCGGTCTCGGACGACCTGCTGCCCGGCGAGCGGACCAGGATCAACCGCCGCTTCGCCACCGTGCTGGAGGCCGACCCCGCGCTGGTCCACGGCGACGAGCGCCCGGCCCGGCTGGCCAACTACTGGTACCACGCGCACGACCCGGCCCGCGCCCTGCCCACCGCGCTGGAGGCGGCCCGCGCCGCCCGGCGCCGCAACGCCTTCGCCGAGCAGCTCAGCCTGCTGGAGCGGGCCATCGAGCTGTGGGACGAGGTCCCGGACGACACCCTGCGCGACACCCTGCGCCCGCACGACTGGGCCGAGACCTACCCGCCGTGCTGCTGCGACCCGGGCAGCTGCGACCCGGACTGCGACCGGCTGCGCCTGGTGGACGTGCTGGCCGAGGCGGTGGTCGCGGCCCGCCGCTCCGGCGACCGGGACCGTGGCCTGAGCCTGGCCAAGCGCGCCCTCAAGCTGGTCGACGAGGCGGAGAACCCGCTGCGCGCCGCCTGGTTCCGGATGAACCGGGCCCGGATGCTGGGCCACCTGAACCGCCGCGGCGGGGACGAGGAGCTGGGCCACGCGCTGCGGCTGGTGGAGGGCCGGGCGCCGTCCGCGGTGCAGGCGGACGTGTTCGCGCTGGCGGCGGGCACCGCGATGCTGCACCGGGCCACCGAGGCCGACCTGGTGCTGGCCGAGCGGGCGGTGGCGATCGCCCGGCAGGTGGGCGCGGTCGGCGTGGAGCTGCACGCGCAGATGACCCTGGGCTCCTTCTACACCGAGCTCGGCCAGCCGGAGCGGGGCATCGAGGCGCTGCGCGAGGCGATCGAGGGCGCCCGCAAGCAGCCGGTGCCGGACCTGCTCACCCGCGGCCTGAACAACCTGGCCAGCATGCTCGGCCACCTGGGCCGGGCCGCCGAGGCGGTGGAGCTGGCCCGGGAGGGCCTGGCGGTGGCCGGCCGGGTGGGCCTGCTGCGCAACACCGGCGCGATCCTGGCCGGCAACCTGGCGGAGTGCCTGCTGCTGGTCGGGCGCCCGGCGGAGGCGGCCGCGGTGCTGGCCGAGTGGGAGGACGACTCCCGGTCCGAGGTCTACGACCCCTTCCTGCACCGGCTGCGCGGCGAGGTCGCCCTGATGAAGGGCGACCTGACGGTGGTCCGGTCCTACCTGGACCGCTCCGAGCCGAACCTGGAGCAGGACCAGCCGCAGCACCTGGTGCCGCGGGCCCGGCTGGAGATCGACCTGGCCGGGCAGCTGGGCCGCCCGCTGGACGCGCGCGCCGCGCTGCTGGCCGTGCTGGACAGTCCGGTGGTCCAGAAGGAGAGCCGGCTGCTGCCGCTGCTGGCCCGGGCGGCCGCGGTGGAGGCCGACTCCCGCGGGCTGCCCGCCGCCGAGCCGGGGCGGGACGCGCTGCTGGAGCGGATCGCCGCCGAACTGGCGCTGCACCGGCCGGCGGTGCCGCTGCACCAGGGGTGGCAGCTGCTCGCCGAGGCGGAGGCGGCCCGGGCCCGCGGCGCCGACACCGCCGAGCACTGGGCCGCCGCGATCGCCCCGCTGCGGCAGACCGGACTGCCCCACCCGCTGGTGCTCGCCCTGCTCGGCGCCGGCGGCTGTGCGGCGGCCGCCGGACAGCGCGAAGAGGCCGGCGAACTGCTGCGCGAGGCAGCCGAGTTGGCCGAGCTGCGGGGCGACGTCCCGGTGCGCCGGCAGATCGCCAGGCTGGCCGACCGGGCCGGCGTGGCCCGGATGCTCGCGGCCGCCGCACCCGCGCCCCAGGGGGCGCGCGCCGCGGAGAACGAGCCCGCAGGCGCCGCCGCCTTCCACCTGACGCCCCGGGAGACCGACGTGCTGCGGCTGCTGGCCGACGGCCGGACCAACCGGCAGATCGCCGAGGAGCTGTTCATCTCGCCCAAGACCGCGAGCGTCCACGTCTCCAACATCCTCGCCAAGCTGGAGGTCTCCGGTCGCGGCGAGGCCGCGGCGCTGGCCCACCGGCTGCGGCTGTTCCCGGAGGACGGGGCCGGCACCGCCCGCGAGGTCGTCCCGGTCGGCGCGTAGTCCGGCGCATGGGCGCACACGCCCCGGCGCGCGTGCTCCCGCGCGTGCGCTACGGCAAACCAGGCCGATCTGGTGGAAGCGGGTGCGGATACCTACCCTCTGACCATTACTCTAAGTTGAGTGCGCGTGTCATTGAGTGACCGAAGTGGTGTAGGGTCCCGGCTGGGAACAGAGGGGGAGGTGCCGGGTGGACCCCAAGCCTGAGCCGAGGCCGGTCGCGGGCGCGCCGGTCGGCCTCCGTCCGGTGCTGGTGGGCCGCCTGCCGGCCCTGGCCCTGGCCCTGCTCTGCCTCGGCTACGCGCTGGGCGCCGCCACCGGCTGGGGCTCGCGCCCCCTGGCGCTCTTCATGGGCGACTTCGGACTGGCCGGCGCGGCGCTGGCGGCCGCGCTCTCCTGCCTGGTGCACGGGTGCACCGTCCCCGGCTCCGCCCGCCCCGCCTGGCTGCTCTTCGGGCTCTCCTCCGCCGCGGTGGCCCTGGGCAACGGCACCTGGGGCTGGTACGAGGTGGTGCTGCGCACCGACGTGCCGGCCGACTCGCCGGCCGACTACGCCTTCCTGCCGTTCGCCCCGCTCGCCGTGCTCGGCCTGCTGGTGCTGGCCCAGCGCCCGCGCGGCGCGGCCGGCTGGCTCTGCCTGCTGCTGGACGCCTGGATGGTGGCCGGCTCGCTCTTCACCCTGGGCTGGAGCCTGGCGCTGGGCCGGGCCGCCGAGGGGGACGCGGGCGACCCGCTGCGGCTGGCGCTCGGCCTGGCCTACCCGGTGCTGGACATCCTGATGGTCTCGCTGGTGGTGGGCCTGCGGTTCCGCCGCCGGGACGGCAACCGGGCCGCGGTGCACACCGCGATGCTGGGCCTGGCGGTCACCGTGGTCTGCGACGCGCTCTTCACCACCCCCGCGCTGCGGGACGGCTACCACTCCGGCGACGTGCTGGACGCGGGCTGGTTCTGCGGCAGCCTGCTGCTGGCGTACGCACCCTGGTCGGCCCGCTGGCGGCGCGGCCGGCCCAGCCGGGAGCACCCCTCGGCCGGCGGCACCCCGCGCCGCCGGGTCGCCTCCACCTTCAGCGCGCTCACCCCGTACGCCGCCGCCTCGGTCTGCACCGCCGGCATCCTCTACAACGCCCTCGGAGGTCGCGCGATGGACCGGGTGGTGATCGTGGTGGCCTGCACGGTGGGGCTGGCGCTGATCGTCCGTCAGGGCATCATGCTGCTGGACAACCTGTCGCTGGCCCAGGAGCTGTCGCAGAAGGAGGCGCACTTCCGCTCGCTGGTGCAGGGCTCCAGCGACGTGATCATGATCACCGGGGCGGACGGCGTGCTCTCCTACGTGTCGCCGGCCGCGCTGGGCGTCTACAGCCGCGATCCGGAGGAACTGGTCGGCAGCCGGCTGCTGGACCTGGTCCATCCCGAGGACGCCGACCGGGTGGTCGGCGAGGTGCGCCGGTTCCTGGCCCGGGCCCAGCGGCTGGCCCGCCGGCTCGGCCACGCCCACCCGCGCAACGGCGAGCCCAGCGCCCGGGTGGAGTGCCGGATCCGGGCCGGCGGCGGCGAGTGGCTGCACGTGGAGTCGAGCGTCAACCGGTACCGGGACGGCCTGATCCTGAACAGCCGGGACGTCACCGAGCGGGTCCGGCTGCAGGCCCAGCTGCAGCACAACGCCTTCCACGACCCGCTCACCGACCTGCCCAACCGGGCGCTGTTCGCCGCCCGGCTGCGGGCCGCGCTGGTCCCGCGCGGCACCGACGCCCGCGGCGACGGCGCGCGCGAGCACCCGTACCAGGACGGTGCCGCGGTCGCCGTGCTCTTCCTCGACCTGGACGGCTTCAAGGCGGTCAACGACACCGCCGGGCACCAGGTGGGCGACGAGCTGCTGGTGCAGGCGGCCCGCCGGCTGCAGGCCACCGTCCGCTCCGGCGACACCGTGGCGCGGTTCGGCGGCGACGAGTTCGCGGTGCTGGTCAGCGGCCCGCTGGGCCGGCTGCGGGTGCAGGAGCTGGCCGAGCGGCTGCGGCACGCGCTCTCCGAGCCGTACTGGATCGGCGGCGCCGAGCTCGGCGTGGCGGCCAGCATCGGGATCGCCTTCGGCCCGGTGGCCGGCGGTCCGGACGCCCCGGGGCCGACGGAGCCGGCCGCGCTGGCCGACGAGCTGATGCGCGACGCCGACCTGGCGATGTACCGGGCCAAGTCCGAGGGCAAGGGCCGGGTGGTGCTCTACCAGGCCGCGATGCGGGCCGACCTGGACCGCCGCCGGGAGTTGGACGAGCGGCTGCGCACCGCGGTGCGCGAGGGCGGCTTCGCACTGCTGCACCAGCCGGTGGTGGACCTGCGCACCGGCGCGGTCACCGGCCTGGAGGCGCTGGCCCGCTGGCGCTCGGCCTCCGGACTGCTGCTCACCCCGGCCGAGTTCCTGCGCGGCGCCGAGCAGGGCGACGCGGCCACCCGGTTCGCCCGCTGGCTGCTGCAGCAGGCGGTGGCGCAGGCGGCCGCCCGCGGCTCGGTGGGCCTGGCGGGGGAGGGCGGGCGCGGCGGCCCGGGCGCGGTGCCGGTGTCGGTGCGGCTGACGGCCGAGCGGCTGTGCGCCCCCGGGGTCTACGAGACGGTGGCGGCGGCGCTGCGGGACACCGGGCTGCCGCCCGGGCGACTGGTGATCGAGCTGGCCCGGATGGGTCCGGACAGCTCGGCGGAGGAGCTGGGCCGCCGGCTGGCCGCACTGCGCCGGCTCGGCGTGAGCACCGCGCTGGCCGGCTTCGGGGCCGGCAGCGGGTCGCTCGGCGCACTGGCCCGGTTGCCGTTCGACGCGCTGAAGCTGGACCGCACCCTGGTGCTGGAGGTGGCCGAGTCCTCCCGGGCCAGGGCACTGGCCGGGCACGCGCTGCGGCTGGGCCGCGAGCTGGGCCTGGTCACCGCCGCCGAGGGGGTGGACCAGCCGCGCCAGGTCTCGGTGCTGCAGGAGCTGGGCTGCCGGCACGGTCAGGGGCTGGCCTTCGCCCAGCCGCTGGACGAGTTCCGGCTGCGCCGGGCGCTGGCCCGGCGGCTGTACCCGCTGCCCCGCCCGCTCGGCCAGGTCTCCGCCCGGCGGGCCTACCTCTCGGCGGCCGACACCCGTCCGGGTGGCAGGCCGTCCATCGTGGGTCCGCATGGCGAGACGGCCGTCCCGCCTGCTTGACATTCAACATCGCGCAGGAGGAAGGTCGGTGCCATGCGCACCCGAATTCTCGTACTTGGCGGGCGCGTCGGCTGAGCGGGCCATGCTGCCCGACTCCAGACAGACCGACGCGCCACCCCTCGCATGCCTTCGGCACGAGGGGTTTTTTGTTGCACGCGAACAGCTGAGACACCGTTGTACCGCCCGCTCGTTTCCCCTGAAAATAGGAGGAAACGGACAGCCGATTCGGCGAAAGAAGACAGGCAGATGACTGAGCACACGGCATCCCCCCGCCGCGGGGACCACCCGGCCGCCCCGTCCCATGAGACCCCGGTCGTGGTCGAGACGATGACCGGAGCGCAGTCGCTCATCCGCTCCCTCGAGGCCGTGGGCGCGGACACCATCTTCGGCATCCCGGGCGGTGCGATCCTGCCGGCGTACGACCCGCTGATGGACTCGACCAAGGTCCGCCACATCCTGGTCCGGCACGAGCAGGGCGCGGGCCACGCGGCCACCGGCTACGCCCAGGCCACCGGCAAGGTCGGCGTCTGCATGGCCACCTCCGGCCCGGGCGCGACCAACCTGGTCACCCCGATCGCCGACGCCTACATGGACTCGGTGCCGATGGTCGCCATCACCGGCCAGGTCGCCTCCAAGGCGATCGGCACGGACGCCTTCCAGGAGGCGGACATCTGCGGCATCACGATGCCGATCACCAAGCACAACTTCCTGGTCACCGACCCGGCGGAGATCCCCCGGGTGATCGCCGAGGCCTTCCACATCGCCGCGACCGGCCGCCCCGGCCCGGTGCTGGTGGACATCGCCAAGGACGCGCTGCAGGCCACCACCACCTTCCGCTGGCCGGTGGAGACCTCGCTGCCCGGCTACCGCCCGGTCACCAAGCCGCACGCCAAGCAGATCCGCGAGGCCGCCAAGCTGCTGACCGGTGCGAAGCGGCCGGTCCTCTACGTCGGCGGCGGCGTGCTCAAGGCGGGCGCCACGGCCGAGCTGCGGATCCTGGCCGAGCTGACCGGCGCACCGGTGGTCACCACCCTGATGGCGCTGGGCGCCTTCCCGGACACCCACCCGCAGCACCTGGGCATGCCCGGCATGCACGGCAGCGTCCCGGCCGTCACCGCACTGCAGAAGGCGGACCTGCTCTTCACCCTGGGCGCCCGGTTCGACGACCGGGTCACCGGCAAGCTGGACTCCTTCGCGCCGCACGCCAAGGTGGTGCACGCCGACATCGACCCGGCCGAGATCGGCAAGAACCGCCCGGCCGACGTGCCGATCGTCGGTGACGCCCGCGAGGTGCTGGCCGACCTGATCGTGGCCGTCCAGGCCGAGCACGAGGCCGGCCGCAAGGGCGACTACAGCGACTGGTGGGTCAAGCTCAACGAGTGGAAGAAGACCTACCCGGTCGGCTACGACCCGGCGCCGGCCGGGGAGTTGTCGCCCCAGCAGGTGATCGAGCGGATCGGTCAGCTGGTCGGCCCGGACGCGATCTACGCCGCGGGCGTGGGCCAGCACCAGATGTGGGCCTCGCAGTTCATCACCTTCGAGAAGCCGGCCAGCTGGCTGAACTCGGGCGGCGCCGGGACCATGGGCTACGCCGTCCCGGCCGCGATGGGCGCCAAGGCCGGCATGCCGGACAGCACGGTCTGGGCGATCGACGGCGACGGCTGCTTCCAGATGACCAATCAGGAACTGGTCACCTGCGCGCTGAACAACATCCCGATCAAGGTCGCGGTGATCAACAACGGATCGCTGGGCATGGTCCGCCAGTGGCAGACCCTCTTCTACAACCAGCGCTACTCCAACACGGTGCTGCACGCGGGTCCCGAGCACGACGGGGTCGCCCCGCCGCCGCAGGGCACCCGGATCCCCGACTTCGTGCTGCTCTCCGAGGCGATGGGCTGCGTCGGCCTGCGCTGCGAGCGCCCCGAGGACCTGGACGCGGTGATCAAGCAGGCGATGGAGATCAACGACCGCCCGGTCGTCATCGACTTCATCGTCCACCAGGACGCGATGGTCTGGCCGATGGTCGCGGCCGGCACCAGCAACGACGAGATCCTGTTCGCCCGGGGTGTCCGCCCCGACTTCGGCGACGACCTGGACTGACCCGCCCGCCGTCCACCACCACCCTTCTGAGGACCGGCTGCGCCGGGCGCCCCTGGAGAACTGGGAACAGACACATGTCCACCAAGCACACCCTCTCCGTCCTGGTCGAGAACAAGCCCGGCGTGCTCGCCCGCATCGCCGCGCTCTTCTCCCGTCGGGGCTTCAACATCGACTCCCTCGCCGTCGGCCCGACCGAGCACCCGGACATCTCCCGGATGACCATCGTGGTCAACGTCGAGGACCTGCCGCTGGAGCAGGTCACCAAGCAGCTGAACAAGCTGGTCAACGTGATAAAGATCGTCGAGCTCGACCAGTCCGCTGCGATCCAGCGGGAACTGGTCCTGGTCAAGGTCCGGGCGGACAACGAGACCCGGTCCCAGATCGTCGAGATCGTGCAGCTCTTCCGCGCCAAGACCGTGGACGTGTCGCCGGAGGCCGTGACCATCGAGGCCACCGGCAGCTCGGACAAGCTCGAAGCGATGCTGCGGATGCTGGAGCCCTACGGCATCAAGGAGCTGGTGCAGTCCGGCCTGGTGGCGATCGGGCGCGGCGCCCGGTCGATCACCGACCGCTCGCTGCGCGCCCTCGACCGCAGCGCCTGACCTCGGCGTCTCACCCTGCGGCGCATCCCCCCGAACCCCCCTCATCTGCGCGTACGGTAGCCAGAGCACCGACGCGAATCACGCAAGGAGAAGTCCCACCGTGGCCGAGCTGTTCTACGAAGACGACGCCGACCTGTCCATCATCCAGGGCCGCAAGGTCGCGGTCATCGGCTACGGCAGCCAGGGCCACGCCCACGCGCTGTCCCTGCGCGACTCGGGCGTGGACGTCCGGGTCGGTCTGAAGCCGGAGTCCAAGTCCCGTGCGGCGGCCGAGGAGGCCGGCCTGCGCGTGGTCACCCCGGCCGAGGCCGCCGCCGAGGCCGACGTGATCATGATCCTGGTCCCGGACCCGATCCAGGCCGACGTCTACGAGGCGGACATCGCGCCGAACCTGAAGGCGGGCGACGCCCTCTTCTTCGGCCACGGCCTGAACATCCGCTTCGGCTTCATCAAGCCCCCGGCCGACGTCGACGTCTGCATGGTCGCCCCGAAGGGCCCGGGCCACCTGGTCCGCCGCCAGTACGAGGAGGGCCGCGGCGTCCCGTGCATCGTGGCGGTCGAGCAGGACTCCACCGGCGGCGCCTTCGCGCTGGCCCTGTCCTACGCCAAGGGCATCGGCGGCACCAAGGCCGGCGTCATCAAGACCACCTTCACCGAGGAGACCGAGACCGACCTGTTCGGCGAGCAGGCCGTCCTCTGCGGCGGCACCGCCGCCCTGGTCAAGGCCGGTTTCGAGACCCTGGTCGAGGCCGGCTACCAGCCGGAGATCGCCTACTTCGAGTGCCTGCACGAGCTGAAGCTCATCGTCGACCTGATGTACGAGGGCGGCCTGGAGAAGATGCGCTGGTCGGTCTCCGAGACCGCCGAGTGGGGCGACTACGTCACCGGCCCGCGGATCATCACCGCCGACACCAAGGCCGAGATGAAGAAGGTCCTCGCCGAGATCCAGGACGGCACCTTCGCCAACACCTGGATCGCCGAGTACAAGGCCGGCCTGCCGAAGTACAACGAGTACAAGCAGGCGGACCAGGACCACCTGCTGGAGACCACCGGCCGCGAGCTGCGCAAGCTGATGAGCTGGGTCAAGAACGCCTGATTCCCGCAGGTCAGTTCGGTGGGGGCGGGGCCGCAGGAGCGGCCCTGCCCCCGCTGTACAACACGTCTGATCCCGTGCGGGTGATTTCGCCGCACGGGCACAGGCAACTCCCCTGTACGTCGATACACTTCCGAGTGCGCGTCAGGCCCACAGCGTCGTGCGTCTATCTACGCGGCATGCCACCATCCCCACGCCCGCCGGCCCCTTGCCGGCCACGCCACCCACGTGCCTGTGGAGCGGGGGAGTACCGGACAGTAAGGACAAACTGTCGTGAGCACTGTGACATCCAAGACCGCCGTGGTTCTGATCGCCGAAGAGCTGTCCCCCGCCACTGTGGACGCCCTGGGCCCGGACTTCGAGATCCGGCACTGCGACGGCGCCGACCGCACCGAGCTGCTGACCGCGATCGCCGACGTGGACGCCATCCTGATCCGCTCGGCCACCAAGATCGACGCCGAGGCGCTGGCCGCGGCCAAGAAACTCAAGGTGGTCGCCCGGGCCGGCGTCGGCCTGGACAACGTCGACGTCGCCGCCGCCACCAAGGCCGGCGTCATGGTGGTCAACGCCCCGACCTCCAACATCGTCACCGCCGCCGAGCTCGCCTGCGGCCTGCTGATCTCGGTCGCCCGCAACATCGCGCCGGCCAACGCCGCCCTCAAGAACGGCGAGTGGAAGCGCAACAAGTACACCGGCGTCGAGCTCTCCGAGAAGACCCTCGGCGTGGTGGGCCTGGGCCGGATCGGCGTGCTGGTGGCCCAGCGGATGTCCGCCTTCGGCATGAAGATCGTCGCCTACGACCCCTACATCCAGGCCGCCCGCGCGGCCCAGATGGGCGTCAAGCTGCTCTCGCTGGACGAGCTGCTGGAGGTCGCCGACTTCATCACCGTCCACCTGCCGAAGACCCCCGAGACCGTCGGCCTGATCGGCGACGAGGCGCTGCACAAGGTCAAGCCGAGCGTGCGGATCGTCAACGCGGCCCGCGGCGGCATCGTGGACGAGGCCGCGCTGGCCAGCGCCCTCAAGGAGGGCCGGGTGGCCGGCGCCGGCCTGGACGTCTTCGCCAAGGAGCCGTGCACCGACTCCCCGCTGTTCAGCTTCGACAACGTGGTGGCCACCCCGCACCTGGGCGCCTCCACCGACGAGGCGCAGGAGAAGGCCGGCATCGCGGTGGCCAAGTCGGTCCGGCTCGCGCTGGCCGGCGAGCTGGTACCGGACGCGGTCAACGTGCAGGGCGGCGTGATCGCCGAGGACGTGCGCCCCGGCCTGCCGCTGGCCGAGAAGCTCGGCCGGATCTTCACCGCACTGGCCGGCGAGGTCGCCGTCCGGCTCGACGTCGAGGTCCGCGGCGAGATCACCCAGCACGACGTCAAGGTGCTCGAACTCTCCGCGCTCAAGGGCGTCTTCGAGGACGTGGTGGCGGAGACCGTGTCCTACGTCAACGCCCCGCTGTTCGCCCAGGAGCGCGGCGTCGAGGTGCGGCTGACCACCAGCAGCGAGAGCCCCGAGCACCGCAACGTGATCACCGTGCGCGGCACCCTGTCCAACGGCGGCGAGATCGCCATCTCCGGCACGCTCTCCGGCCCGAAGCAGCAGCAGAAGATCGTCGGCGTCGACACCTTCGACGTGGACGTGGCGCTCACCGACCACATGGCCTTCTTCAAGTACGAGGACCGCCCCGGCGTGGTCGGCACCCTGGGCCGGATCCTCGGCGACGCCGGCATCAACATCGCCGGCATGCAGGTGGCCCGGGACGGCGAGACCAACGACGCGCTGACCTCGATCACCGTCGACAGCGAGATCCCGCAGGAGGTGCTGGCCGAGATCTCCGCCGAGATCGGTGCCAAGTTCGCCCGCTCGGTGGACCTCGGCTGACACCCCTTCAGCCCCGGGGCCCGGACCGCGCGCGCGGTCCGGGCC
>NZ_JBHYKG010000224.1:0-14297 GCF_042741245.1 Kitasatospora sp. NPDC058965 | reverse complement strand
GCTCTTTTTTGTTTAAAAGACACCCCCTGGGTGGTTTTGGTGTCCCACTCTGCGCCCCCGGGGGGGCGGGGCGCCCCCCCCCGGGGGGGGGCGGCCCGACCGGTCAGGCGTCGAGGACCTGGACGTCCTCCTCGGTGATCACACCATCCACGATGCGGAACGAGCGGAACTGGAACGGGTCGTCCGCGCCGTGGCCCTCCGCGGTCGAGACGAGCACGTAGTGCGCGTTCGGCTCGGAGGCGTAGCTCACGTCGGTGCGCGAGGGGTAGGCCTCGGTCGCGGTGTGCGAGTGGTACACGACCACCGGCTCCTCGTCCCGGTCGTCCAGCTCGCGGTAGAGCTTGAGCAGGTCGGCCGAGTCGAACTCGTAGAAGGTGGGCGAGCGGGCCGCGTTCAGCATCGGGACGAACCGCTCGGGGCGGTCGCTGCCGGCCGGTCCGGCGACGATCCCGCAGGCCTCGTCCGGGTGGTCGGCGCGGGCGTGGGCGACGATCGCGTCGTGCAGCTCTCGGGAGATGGTCAGCATGCGGCCAGGATAGGCGCAGCCGCGGGCGCCCCGGCGGGGCCGCCCGTCAGCCGGTCATCGCCTCCAGCAGCGACTCCTGCATCGCGCCCAGCCACAGGTAGGCCATCACCAGCGGCTTGCGCTCGTCGGTGTCCGGCAGGTCGTAAAGCCCCTGGTCGTCCTCCTCGGTGACGTCCAGTCGGCTGCCCAGGGTGAGCCGCAGGTCGTTCAGCGCGCCCAGCCAGCGCGGGCACTCCGCGGCGCTGGGGCGCAGCACGCCGCCGTCCTCGCCCAGGGTGTCCAGCGCGCGCACCACCGCGAGCGCGTCCTCGCGCTTGCGGGCGCGCAGGTCGAGCTCGGTGTAGCGGCGGAACTCGCCGGCGAAGGACTTGGTCTGGGCGTCCACCGGCTGTCCGGGCTCGCCGTAGGCGTCCGGGAAGAGGCGGGCCAGCGCCGGGTCGGCGGGCGCCTCGGTGGGCCCCTCGGCGAACAGCGCGGCCAGCGGGTCGTCGCTCTCCCCGCCGGGCCCGGGGCCGATCAGCTCCAGCATCTGCACTTCCAGCGAGCGCAGGATCGCCGCCTCGACCTCCTCCAGCGCGATCGCCGCACCGCCGTCGCCACTGCGCTCGAACAACCCAGCCATATCTCTGACAACCGTCCCGGTTCGCGTGTCTGTCGAGTGATCAGGAGTGCTGCGGCGCACCCGGTCCCGCTCAGTCGTGCTGCAGCGTGGCCCACAGGCCGTAGCCGTGCATGGCCTGGACGTCCCGCTCCATCTCCTCGCGGGTACCGCTGGAGACCACCGCCCGCCCTCGGGTGTGCACGTCCATCATCAGCTTCCGGGCCTTCTCCTTCGGGTAGCCGAAGTACGCCTGGAACACGTAGAGGACGTAACTCATGAGGTTGACCGGATCGTTGTGGACGATGGTCACCCACGGAGTGTCCGGCTCGGCCACCGGCAGACTCTCGGCCTCGGGGCGTTCGATCTCGGCCGGCGCGACACTCACGACTGGCTCTCCTCTACCGGGGACGACCGGGCCTGCCGCCCGGTCCGCCAAAGCTCCTCTGACCTCCCATGCTGCCATCCGGGGGACCTCGGAGCGATTCCGACCCGGCCTTCGCGACAGAAATCGTCACTCTGACGCTAAGTGGTAGTACCATCGTCCATATGGACGCCCAGGCATTCGTGGCGGCGCAGTCCGCCCTGCCCACTTCGCCGACAGCCGGTTCCACCGCGCTGCTCACCGACCGCTACGAGCTGACCATGCTGCAGGCAGCGCTGCGCAGCGGGGCGGCGCACCGCCGCTCGGTCTTCGAGGTATTCACCCGCCGGTTGCCGGACGGCCGCCGCTACGGCGTGCTGGCCGGCACCGGCCGGGTGCTCGACGCGGTGCAGAACTTCCGCTTCGGGACCGCCCAGTTGGACTGGCTGTCCGACCAGCAGGTGGTGGACGAGGCCACCCTCGCCTTCCTGGCCGACTACCGCTTCGGCGGCGACATCCACGGCTACCCCGAGGGCGAGGTCTACTTCCCCGGCTCGCCGCTGCTCACCGTGGAGGGCACGTTCGCCGAGGCCGTGCTGCTGGAGACGGTGATCCTGTCCATCCTCAACCACGACTCGGCGATCGCCGCCGCCGCCTCCCGGATGACGGCCGCCGCCGGGGAGCGCCCGTGCATCGAGATGGGCGCGCGGCGGGCGCACGAGTGGTCCGCGGTCTCCGCCGCCCGGGCCGCCTACATCGCCGGCTTCGCGGCCACTTCCGACCTGCAGGCCGGGTTCGCGCACGGGATCCCGACCACCGGCACCGCCGCGCACGCCTTCACCCTGCTGCACGACACGGAGCGGGACGCGTTCAGCGCGCAGCTCGCCTCGATGGGCACCGGCACCACGCTGCTGGTGGACACCTACGACCTGGCCGAGGCGGTGCGCACCGCGGTGGAGGTGGCCGGCCCGGGCCTCGGCGCGGTGCGGATCGACTCCGGCGACCTCACCCTGCTGGCCCACCGGGTCCGCCGCCAACTGGACGAGCTGGGTGCCCGGGACACCCGGATCATCGTCACCTCGGACCTGGACGAGTACGCCATCGCCGCGCTGGCCGCCGCCCCGGTGGACGGCTACGGGGTGGGCACCAGCCTGGTCACCGGCAGCGGCCACCCGACCTGCGCGATGGTCTACAAGCTGGTCGCCCGGGCCGGGTCGACCGCCGCCGACGCCCCGCTGGTGCCGGTGGCCAAGCGGTCGGCCGGCGGCAAGACCAGCGTCGGCGGCCGCAAGTGGGCCGCGCGCCGGCCCGACGCCGACGGCGTGGCCGAGGCCGAGGTGGTGGGCACCGGTCCGCGGCCGGCCGAGCTGGCGCCGCACGCGCTGCAGGTTCCGCTGGTCAAGGGCGGCGAGGTGGTCGGCCGGGAACCGCTGGCCGCGGCCCGCGCCCGGCACCTGCGCTCGCGCGCCGCGCTGCCGCTGTCGGCCACCCAGTTGTCCAAGGGCGAGCCGGTCATCGCCACCGAACTGCGGCTGGGGTAGCCGGGGTGCCCAGCACTCCCTAGAGTGGCCCCACTCCCCACCGTGAACCCGTCCCACCCAGACCACCAGCGAGGAAGCAAGCCATGCGCCGGGCCCTGATCGTCATCGATGTGCAGAACGACTTCTGCGAGGGCGGGTCGCTCCCGGTGGCCGGGGGTGCGGAGGTGGCCGCGGCGATCACCGAGCACATCGCCACCCACCGGCCCGAGTACGACCACGTGCTGGCCACCCGGGACCACCACCTGGACCCCGGGGCGCACTTCTCGGCCGAGCCGGACTACGTCGACAGCTGGCCGCAGCACTGCGTGGCGGGCACCGAGGGGGTGGGCTTCCACCCCAACTTCGCGCCCTCGGTGACCTCCGGCGCGATCGAGGCGGTGTTCGACAAGGGGGCGCACGCCGCGGCGTACAGCGGGTTCGAAGGCTTCGACGAGCACGGCGGCCGACTGGCCGACTGGCTGCGCGAGCGGGAGATCACGGACGTGGACCTGGTGGGCATCGCCACCGACCACTGCGTGCGGGCCACCGCGCTGGACGCGGTGCGCGAGGGTTTCGCGGTGCGGGTGCTGCTGGACCTGACGGCGGGCGTGGCCGCCGAGACCACCACGGCTGCACTGGCGCAGCTGCGGGCGGCCGGGGTGGAGCTGGCCGGCGAGCCGGTCCTGGGCTGAGCCCGGGGGCCGCGGCGGGGGTGCCGGGCGGAGCCGGGACTGCCGGAGTGGAGCCGGGCGCGGCGGTCCGCTCACTCCGGCGGGGTGAGCAGCTCCACCACGTCCTGACCGCCGGCCAGGTGCGCCGCGTGCAGTTCCGCCGCCACCGCGGCCGGCTCGGCGGCCAGCCGGTCGCCGGCCACGTACACCACCCGCACCCCCAGGTACTCCATCCGGTGCTGGCCGGCCCTGGTCCAGGCGGCCTCGCCCTCGCTGACGCAGCGCAGCGCCGAGTCCACCTCGACCGCGACCGCCGCCTGCGGCCAGTACAGGTCGGGCACCGCCACGAAGGTGCCGCCGCGCATCCGCAGCTCGGGCTGGACGAGCGGGGTCGGCAGCAGCTCCCCCGCCGCCAGTCCGAGCAGCTGGCCGATGGCGAACTGGCGCTCGGCGGCAAGCAGTTCGTCCATCGCGGCGCGGATCCGGGGAATCTCCACCAGGTGCGCCTCGCGCAGCTCGGCGATCAGCTCGGTCGGGGTGCAGGCCCGCCGTCCGTCCGGCCCGGTGGCGGCCACCGCCTCGCGCAGCACCGAGCGCAGCAGTCGCGGGCCGAGCACGCCGCTGTCCAGCGCCCCGCTCTCGGTCCACTCCCGCAGCGCGTCCGCCACCGCCCGGCCGACCGGTGCGCAGGCCAGTCCGTGCACCTCGCGGGCCTCCAGTTCGCGCGCGGTGCGCTGGATCCGCACCTCGCCCACGTCCCGCAGCCGGCGCTGCCGGGGCACCAGCACCTGCACGCCGGTCACGGCGGGCAGCCGCGGCACGGCGGCGAAGCCGTACAGCGCCAGCGCGGCCGCACCGGTGATCACCGCACCCTCGCGGTGGCCCTCCTGACGTCCGTTCTGTGCGGCGTAGAGCAGCGCCGCCCACATCCGCTGTTCGGGTGTCGGGGTGCCGGTCTGGAGCAGGTAGACCCTGGGCAGCAGGCGCTGCCAGGGGCCGCCGCGACGACAGTGGTCGCTCACCACCCGGGGCGGAACTCCCCGGGCCCGCAGCTGACTTGCCGTGATCACATTCTGCTGCCGCCGGGCCAGCTCTTCGAGCGAGGGGGCGGAGGAGGGGATCTGGTAGTTCATGCGACAACCCTCCCCTGTCACCCGGTCGCCCCAGCCCCAACCTGACGCACCGTTACGCAACCGTCGTCAAATCGGGACAGGCCCGCACTAAAGTCGCCATACCCTCACCCATTCGGAGTAATTGGGATCAAAGTGGTGGCAGATACGGTCATCTGATGGTCATGACGGGCCGCTCATGACATCAGTCATACCGCTCCGGTGACCCACCCTCACTGCCGACCGGCCGGGGGCGGCGGGCATGATCGTATGCACCGGCGGGGCGAGGGGCCGCGGCGGGGGACGATCGGGGGAACCAGGGATGAGCACTGCCGGGGATGCCGTCACCGGGCCGCAGGACGCGGTCGCCGGGACCGTCGGGACTGCCGGGGCCGGCGAGACCGGCGAGACCGGCGGGGCGGCCGGGGTCAGCGAGACCAGCGGGACCAGCGGGACTGCCGGGGCGGCCGGGCTGGTGAGGGCGACTGCGGCCGGCGGGGCGAAGGAGTCGCGCCAGGAGCGCCGTGCGCGCCGGCGGAACAAGCCCAAGGGCCTCACCGCGATCACCGAGCCGATCGAGGACCTGCGGCTGCCGGTCTGGTACTTCGGCTTCGAGGCCGTCTTCGCCTCCGCCTTCGACCTGATCAAGGCCTTCCCCTCCTGCTGGCCGGTGCTGGTGCTGCTGATCCCGGTCAACCTGGCGGTCTCGTTCACCGTGCTGCGCAAGCGGCTGCGGCTGGCCGGGGCGCTCTGGCGCGGCAAGGAGACCCGCAAGCTCGCCATCGGCCTGCTGGTGCTGCGCCTGGGCAGCCACTTCGCCCTGAACGCGGTCGGCGTCACGGTCACCGGGCGGGTGGGCCACCTGCTGTTCGCGGTGGCGATGGGCGCGGTCACCGTCACGCTGCTCGCCTACACCCAGCGGACCGCGCTGCGGGCACTGGAGAAGGCCCGGGCGGCGCAGGCCGCAGTGGCCGACGGGGTGGCCGACGCGGCGGCCGCGGGCGCGCTCGCGGCGGTGCCCGCGGAGATCCCTGCGGGGGTCCGCACGGAGATCCCTGCGGAACTGCCCGCCGAGGCCGCCGCGGTGACCGCCGAGCCGGTCGGTCGGCGCTGACCGGGGTACCCCAGGACGGGGTCCCTCGGCCCAACTCCCCTACGGGCATTGCCTAACATCAGGACATGCCATATGACGAAACATCAGGTCTGAGCGCGGCCCAGCTGCGCCTGGGCCGGTTGCCCGGCTACGTCCGGCGCCCAGACCCCGCCCGCCGGGCCGGCGAGCGGGGTTCGGCGTACAAGAAGGGCTGGGAGGTCCGCTTCACGGCCCGCAGCGAGGCAGAGATAGCGGAGATCCGCGAACTGCTCGTCGCGGCCGGGTTCGTACCCGCCCGTCCGTTCTTCAAGGGTCAGCAACTCATCCAGCCGGTCTACGGCATGGCAGTGGTGCGCACCTACCTGGAGGCCCGCGAACTCGTCGTCTGACCGCCCACCGGTCAGCCCGTGGTCGTTGACCGAGGAGCGGTCAACGACCGGGGCCGGGCCGTCAGGCCCGGTGCGGCTCCAGGAACTCCAGGCGGTTGCCCAGCTTGTCGAAGGCGTAGCACCGGTCGTGCCCGGGGAACTCGTCGTCCCACTGCACCGGGTGCCCGTTCGCCTCCAGCCGCTCCGCCAGCGCGCGCAGCCCGTCGACCAGGATCCCCGGGTGCGCCTTGCGCGCCGGCACGAAGTCCTCCTCCACCCCCAGGTGCACCTCCAGGCCGCCACCGCGGAACCAGCACCCGCCCCGGGCCGCCAGCACCGGCGGCTTGACCAGCTCGGCCATCCCCAGCACCCCGCCCCAGAACTCCCGGCAGAGCGGCTCGGACCCCGGCGGAACAGCGAGCTGGACGTGGTGCAGGCCGGTGAAAACGGCATCGTCGTTCGTCATGGTGCCGACACTAACGATCACGGTCGGAACCGAACAGGGCGGGCCCCCTCCGGGGCTTCCGATCGGCCGCCCGGCGTGGTTCGCTGGTTCCCGTGGCACTGGCACCGGGCTCGGTCCTGGACTGGCACTTCACCTTCGGCGGACAGCTGGTGAGCGTCTGCCCCGTCCGCGTGGTCGCCGACACCGCCGCGGGCCTGCTGCTCTGGCTCGCCCCGCGCACCCCGTGCTGGGAGGCCCAACTGCCGCCCGGCCGCCACCTGCGCGACATCCCGCCGGCCGAACGCCCACCCGGCGGCTACCCCCTGGCCCCCGAGCCCGCCTACGAGAACCCCGCCCTGATCTACCAGCCGCACGGCGCCGGCTACGCGGTCTGGTGGCTCTTCACCCCCGACCAGGCGTTCTCCCACTGGTACGTCAACCTGGAGGACCGGCACCGGCGGGACGGCGCCGTGGTGGTCACCGACCTGGAGCTCGACCTGGTCGTCTCCCCCGACCGCAGCTGGCGCTGGAAGGACGAGGAGTCCTTCGCCGAGAAGACCGGCCTGCCCGGCTACTGGACCCCCGCCCGGGCCGCCGCCGCCCGCGCCGACGGCCGGGCCGTGGCGGCACTGGCCGAGGCCGGGGCGTTCCCGTTCGACGGCACCTGGTGCGACTTCCGGCCGCCCGCCGACTGGCCGCTGCCGGACCTCCCGCCCGCACCCCGCTGACCGGCCGCACCCGCTACCCGGCGCGCCCCCGCCGCACGAGGAACGCGACCCCGGCCGCCACCAGGGCGGCCACCACCGCCGCCGCGGCGTACAGCCACACCGGAGTCCCGCCCCCGCCCCCCTGCTGCCCCGCCCCCACCACCGGCGCGGGCACCACCGACTCCGGCGCCCCCTGGGACTCCACCCGCGCGAGCAGCGGATTGTCCCTGGGCCCGTCGTCCACCCCCGGATTCGGCGCGAGCGACTTGGACGGCGACGCGATGCCGTACCCGTACCGGTCGTTGGGCGTCGCACTCCCGTCCGGCGGCGCGGCAGCCGTGCTGATCATCCGCCGAATCACCTGCCCCGCGGAGAGCGCCGGGTACTTGGCCCGCACCAGGGCGGCGATGGCGGAGACGTAGGCGGTGGCGTCGGAGGTGCCGTCAGCCGTGTGGTAATCGCTGGTGGACTTCGCCCCGGCGTCGTAGATTCCCACTCCGGGCGCGACGAGCGAAAGCTCGGGCCCCTGATCCGACTTTTCCCAGACGGCTCCCTGGCGGTCGATCGCTCCGACCGACACCACCCCGGGAAACGCAGCCGGATACGCCACCACCGATCCGAGATTCCCGCTGGCCGCCACCAGGACCACATCGTTCGTGAGGGCGTAGTCCACCGCGGCCCGGTCATCCCGATTGGTCCGCATCGCACCACTGATCGACAAGTTGACCACCTTCGCCCCGTGGTCGACCGCGTACCGCAGCGCTTCGGCGAACCTGTCGTCACCCCCAGCCCGGACATCCCCGACCTCGGACAGGTTCAGTTTGATCGGCAGGATCTTCGCCTTGGGCGCCAGTCCCATGATCCCGGCCTGTTCACCGTGTCCGTGCCCGGCAATGAGGCTGGCCATCGCGGTTCCGTGGCCCAGGCTGTCGACCCGGCCGTCACTCTGGCCACCGGAGAAGTCAGCGCCCGGGACCACCTGACCGGCCAGGTCCTGATGGTCCGCCAGGACGCCGGTGTCGATGACCGCGACGGTAACCCCCTCGCCCTGGCTGACCGGCCACACCTTGTCCGCGGCCTGATAGGCCTGTAGCGCCCACTGGTGGTCACGAATGTCATCAGCCGCCACCGGCCCGGCCGACAGACCCCACACCAGCGCCGTTGCTGCAAGGGCAGCCACGCCCCTCACCGGCCGCCAGCTCGCCATGCGTGCTCTCCCCGTCTGCTCGACGACCTCAGCGGCTCATTCCACCACGCCCGAACGGGTTTCCTCCTCGGACACCCAAGCCTGACCGTCCTCGACCAGATACTCGGCACGGTGCCCCTTGCGACGCTTCTTCCGCCGTACCTCCTGCGAAGCTCCCGGCACGAATCCGGCCGGGCTCTCGAACGCCGGGCCGTCCTGGGCCGCCTGGGCCCGGTATCTCGCCCCGAGTCCAGTACCTCCCTCGGTGAAGGCCTTGCGAGTTCCGCCGAAGGATCGCCCGAACTGCTCGGGCTCGGCTCCTGCCTCCCCCCTGAGACCCGTGTACCCGGAGCGCTGCTCGCCCGACGGTTCGCGTCCCACCCGCGTAGTACCACCGACGGGCACCCCGGAGCCCTCGCCACTGATGGCCCGACCAGGCACGGACACTCGCTCGGCTCCTCGGTCGACGAACCTCGGCGGTGCTCCCCCCGGGTCTGTCCAATCCGATCTCGGTGCTGGCGAGTTCACAAAACCACCACTCCCGCCCGGCGCGGTGGCCGGCGTGTTCGGGAACCCGCCAACCCCGCCCGATGCAGCGGCCGAAGAGTTCGCAAACCCACCCACCCCGCTCGGCGACAGCGGTCCCATGGGGATGTCGGTGCTGTCCAGACCGGTGCCTGGGCCGATCGGTGCAGGCACCTCCGAGAAGCTCGAAGTGCCGAACACTCCAGACTGCGGAAGCTTCGGACTCGGGCCGGCCACGCCACCCGTGATTCCCGGATCCGCCGACGTCCGAGGCCGAGTCGCCCGCGGCGCGCTCCTGATCGGCGCAGGCCGGGAGACCGGGCCGGCAGGATCGGCGTGGAAGCTGCCCAGTGCACCGAAGCCGGCTCCGAGTACCAGGGCACTCAGCGCCTCGCCCACGGTCGGGTCCGGTGGCGGCACGTCAGGGTCTTCATGCACCAGCTGCGGCGGTGGCTTCAACACCCCCACCGCCACCCGGTACTTCGCCGCCAGGGTCTGCATCACCGCGACCGCCTGGGCCTTCCTGCGGTCGGCGAGGGGGATCTGGGTGGTGTCGCTGCGGTCGCCGAGGGCGCTGGACCAGGTATCGGCGACGGTGCTGCCGACCTGGTCCCAGAAGCCCGGCTCCTCCGGCATGTCGTGCTTGGCCCGGTCCATGGCCTCGGACATCAGCTTGAGGGTGTTGGCGGCGTCGTTGGCGTAGGCGGCGGTGTTGTTGACGCTGTTGGCCAGCTTGGTCATGGCGGCGTAGAAGGCGTCGCTGCTGCTGCCCTCCCAGGTGTCGACGGCGGCGCCGGAGGCGGTGCCCAGGGCGGCGCGGATCTGCTTGAGGACGTCCGCGGCGCGGCGCCACGGGTCACCGGCCGACATGACGTCGCCGGAGTTCAGTGCCTCCGCCATGGCGCGCAACTGGCCGTGGCTGTACTGGTTGAAGTCGGTGATCCCGCTGCTCATGATCGCCCTTCTCCCTCCCCTGCTGGCGCTGCGGACTGACGGTTCACCAGGTCGGCAGTGGGCGGGCCGGGCCGTCGGTGGTCACCCGGCTCGCCGGGACCGGGCGGGTTCCGGTCGTGGGGGGCGGGGACGGGGTGGTGGCGGGGACCGACCAGCCGTCGGGGCCCACCTTCAGGTGCTGGGCGGTGTGGTGCTCCTGGGCCTCGTAGGTGGTCGCGGTGAGGTCGGCCTTGCGCTGGGCCTCGTCGATGGCGGTGTGCAGGGCGGTGAGCACGTCGCGCAGGCCGTCGCGCATCACGTCGTACTGGTCGTGCAGGGCGGTGGCCTCGGCGAACTCGCCGAAGGAGTCCCGGCCCACACCGGACCTGGTGTGGGTGGTCGGCCCGTCGGCGCTCTGCTGGAACTCCGTCAGCAACCCGCGCACCTGGCCCGCGAAGGTGCGCAGGCTGTCCACCTCGACCCGGTAGCCCGCGCCGGCCCCGGTGCCGGCGCTACTCCCCTTGCCCGTCAAGTCGCCTCGCCTCCCCCGTCGTTGCCAGGTGCAGGTGCTCGGCCTTCGCACGGCCGCCGACCATTCAACGCAGACCCCGCCCCGCCTGTCCACTACGCACCGTGCCGGTACGACCACACGGGTGGCCCACCACCCCCTCCCGTCCCACCCGTTGGCACCGGACGTCGGCGGGTCCGGAGAAGTCGCCCCCGGTCTCTTGCCACAATCGGTTTGTGATGCAAACCTGACTGCATGACAGACGCCTCGATGCCGTCCGCCGGCTCCCCTCGCGAAGTGCTCGCCGATCTCGGCGAGTTGACCCGCCGTGTCCGGTCCGCCCAGCGCGGCACCTGGTTCCCGCTGTTGCTGTTCGGGGTGCTCACCCTGGGCGGGATCCTGGTCGACCGGCTCACCTTCACGCTGCGGACGGTCACCGACTGTCCGGCCGGGCCCGGTGGGGCACCCGGCCCGGCGAGCTGCCCGGTGGCGGCGGTGCAGGGGGCACCGCTGTACTGGACGGTCGGCATCGCCCTGGCCTACGCCGCGACGGCCTGGTTCTACCTGCGCCGGGCCCGGCTGCGCGGGGTCGGCAGCCCGGTCCGGCCGTACCTGCTCGCCGGTGTCGCCATGCTCGCCCTGGTGGCCGCCACCACCGCCTGGGCGACGCGGCACGGGCTGCCCGCACCCGGGGGGCCGGTCGACTTCTGGGGCGCGCGGTTGGACCCCGCCGACGGGTTCACCCGGTTCCTGGAGCGGTTGACCGGATCGACGGCGAGCATCGGGCTGCCGCTGCTGGTGCTCGCCCGGGTGGAGCGCAACCGCGCACTGCTGGTCTTCGCACTGGTCTACCTGCTGGTCGAGCTGCTCCCGGTCTCCACCGGCTGGGCCGGACTCTCCGGCCTCTCGCCCTGGTCGGGGATGCCCCGCCTCGTCCTGCCCGCCGCCCTCCTGCTGCTCGGGGCCCTGGCGTTCGCGCTCGCCGAGCGGAGCCGTAGCGTGGCCGGTCATGACCACTGAGCCCGACCAGCACCCCGTCACCGCCCTGGACGACGTGGTCCACCAGCGCGTGCGCCTGGGCATCCTCACCGTCGCCCACCAGGCCCGCCGGGTCGAGTTCGGCTTCCTGCGCACCACCCTCGACCTGACCGCCGGCAACCTCAGCCAGCACCTGGCGGTGCTGGAGAAGGCCGGACTGGTCGGGGTCGAGAAGGGCTACGAGGGCAAGCGGGCCCGCACCTGGCTCTCCCTCACCCCGGCCGGGGAGCGCGCGCTGCGGGACGAGGTCACCCAGCTGAAGCGGCTCATCGAGCGGATCGAGCAACCCGGTCCGGCCGACCCGTCCTGACCGGGCGGGGCCCGGCGGGACCCGGTCCGGCCACCGGCGCGGTCACCGGCCCGCCGCGACCGCCTCGGCCAGCGCCTGCCGGCAGAGCGAGTCGGCGTGCCGCGTGGTCTCCGGGAGGCGGTACCGCGGAGTGAGCACGAGGACGGTCTCCACCGCCTCCGCGAGGCCGATCCGGTGGCCGACCGAGACGAAGACGGGCTTCACGCCCGCCCGGGTGCGCACCGCCCGGCCGACCTCCTCGCCGGTCGCGGTGTCGACCAGCGGGGTCCAGGAGCCGCGCTCCGGGGCCGGGTCCGCACTGGCGAAGACGAAGGGGCTCTTGGCGACGCCGATGGTCGGGAGCCCGGTCAGCACACCCAGGTGACTGGCGAGGCCGAGCCGGCGGGGGTGCGCCTGGCCGTAGCCGTCGCAGACGACCAGGTCGGGCGCGGCGGGCAGCCGGTCCAGCGCCTCCCGGACGGCGGGGATCTCGCGGAACGCCAGCAGGCCCGGGACGTAGGGGAACGGGACCCGGCCGACGGCCGTCGCCCGGTGGGCCACGGTGAGCGTCGCGAGGTCGAGCAGCACGGCGGCCGCGGCGACCACGTCGTGCTCGTCGTCGTAGGCGACGTCGACCCCGCAGACCAGGGCGGACGGGCCGGGCGCGGGGCCGGTGCGGCGGACCAGCGGGCGCAGCCGCTCCTGCTCGGCGAGGGCGGCGGCCTCGGTGCTCGGCCAGGATTCGGCGCTCGGCCGGGAGTCGGCCAACGGCCAGGAGTCGGTCAACGGCCAGGAGTCGGTCAACGGATCCCCCACGGAACAGCGGTACGGTGCGGCCCACACGCTAGCGCGCGGGCCGCACCGCCGCCGGACCGGTCGGCCGTCAGTTCGTCGCCACCACCACGGTCTTCGCCGCCTTGTCGTGGATGCACTGGCGGAACGGCTTGTCGAAGACGCCGAAGAGCCCGTTGACCAGCCACCAGAGCCCGCAGCAGAGCGCGGCCGGCAGGGTGTACACGGCGGCCCGGGTCCAGGCGGCGGACTGGGTCGGTGACGAACCGTCGGTGAGCATCGCCGCCCGGACGTTCATCACCTTCTTGCCCAGCGTCTGCCCGTCCCGCGAGAGCATCAGGCCCTCGTAGACCACGTACAGGGCGTAGAAGAGCCAGACCGCACCGGTCCACCCGTTGCGGTTGCCGAAGCCGGTGAACGGCAGGACCACCACGATGGCGACCACCTGGATGATCACGTAGTCGATGATCCGGGCCAGGATCCGGCTCGGCCAGCTGCCCAGCGGCGGCATCCCGGCCACCGGCCCCGCCCCGTAGCCGGGCTGCTGCTGGTGCGGATCCCCGCCGTACGGGCCCCCGTTGTACGGGCCGGACGGGCCGGACTGGCCGGACGGACCGGCGGGACCGCCTGGCGCGCCGGGCGCGCCCCCGTAGGTGCCCTGGTACGGCCCGGCCCCGTACGCGTTGCTGTCGTACGGCGAGCCACCGACGGGCGGGGGCGGGGCTGCCGGCGGCACCGGCGGCTGCTGGTCGTGGGGGGGCTTGCCGCCCTCCTCCGGCTCAGGGCTCGAAGGGTCGTAGCTGCTCATGCGAGCAGTAGATCACCGCAAATCTTATGTTCTGCGGATATCTGACCCGTTTCGCCCAATCTGACGCCGGTTCAGCCGCGCAGCACCCGGCTGCGGCCCACCCGGTCCGGCCAGGAGACCAGCGCGGGGATCCCGATCACGGTGAGCACCAGCAGCTGGCCCAGCAGCCAGCGCACCAGCGAGCGGCCGAACCCGGGCGCCCGGTGGCTGCCCACCGCCGCCACCCGCACGCCGGCCAGCCGCTTGCCCAGGGTGCGGCCGGCCCGCGCGGTGGGCACCACCTCCAGCAGCAGGCCGGCCAGCAGCACGGTGCCCAGCAGCAGGGCGGCCCGGCCGATCACGGTGCCGTCCACCAGCCAGACCTGGACCCCACGGCCCGTCAGGTGACTGACCGTCCGGGCCTGGTCCAGCTTGCGCTGCAGGTAGGCGTCGGTGGCGGAGACCACCGGGACCGCGACGGCGCAGACCACGGCGGCGAGCAGCACGGTGTCCACGAACCGGGCCAGCGCCCGCCGGCCCAGGCCCGCCCGGACGGCCCCCGGGGCCGCCTTGCGCGCCACCCGCCCCTCGGCCCGGGGCTGCCCTCCGGCCGGGGACCGCACCTCGGACCGCGACTGCGACTGCGCCTGCGCCTGCGTCGGCGGCAGCGACTGCGCGCCGGACCGCGGCGACGACTGCCGCAGGGACTGCGACTGCGCCTGCGGCTGCGCACCGGACCGCCGCTGCGCCTGCGACTGCACCTGCGCCTGCGGCGCCGCACGGCGCGCGGGCACCGCCGCCGGGCGGCTCACCGGCGCGGGCCCGGGCACGGCGGGAC
>NZ_JBHYKG010000223.1:0-14368 GCF_042741245.1 Kitasatospora sp. NPDC058965 | reverse complement strand
GTCAGGGTCAGGGCCCGGGGCAGGGGCAGGGGCCGGGTCGGGAGCGCGGGCCGGGTCAGCGCCGGGATCAGACCGAGTTGAGCTTCTGCTTGAACAGGGAGAAGTCGACCACCTGGTCCGCCGGCGGTGCCTGGACGGTCAGCGGCTTGTCGAAGTCGGTGAAGTCCAGCTGGCCGCCGTCCGACCCCTCGCTCACCAGCCGCAGCAGGTACGGCTTGCCCTCGGTGGCCACGTAGCCCGTGCTGACGGTGCCGTCGTCGTCGGTGTCCTTGATCCCCAGCGTCTTCTGCCCGTTGACCGTCGCGGGGCCGACCTTGGTCGCGTTGGTCGCCTTCGACGTGTCGTTGGCGATGCCCTCGACCACGTCGCACATCGAGGTCATCTGCTTCATGTCCGGGTCGTCCTGGCCGCCGGTCAGGTAGCGGCCCTTGAAGAGCTCGGCCGCCATGGCGCCCGCGCCCGGCTTGCCCTGCTGGGCGGCCGCGCTCTTCCAGAACGCCTGGTCCGGCTTCACCCAGCTGCCGGTGGAGTTGTGGAGGATCTCGATGCTGCCCATCGAGCCGATGGTGACCGTGCCCTGGCAGTCCTTCGCCTTGTCGGCCGTCAGGTCGAAGGTGATCTTCTGACCGTCGGAGGTCGTCGAGCCGGCCACGCGCATCGACGTGAGCGAGGCCATCGCGGCGTGCGCCGCGTCCTCCACCTGGGCCGCCGTCAGCGAGTCCAGGTCGACGGTGCCCGAGGCACTCGCGCTCGCCGACGGGCTGGCCGCAGTCGGCGAAACGGCTGCGGCGCTGCCCGAAGGTGCGGCCTTGGCCGTGGTGCTCGTGGAACTGCCGCAGGCGGTGGCGCCGGTGGCGAGCAGTGCGCAGAGCACGGCGGAGGTGACGATCCGATGGGGGGACATGAAGTTCCTTCAGTTGAGCGGCGCGATGATGTGAACATCTGGTGATCGACCACTCAGTATGCCCATCGCTCGGACATCAGCCGAATCAGTTTCCGGGGCGGCCGCATCGGCAGGCTCCGCGGGCGGCGCGCACGGCGGCCGCAGGGCGGGCCGCTCGGCAGCGCCCACTCGGGGCGGCGAGCCGGCCGGCGGACCGGGCTGTCCGGCGGGCTCCGACGGGTCGCAGCCGGTGGGGGCGACCCCCGGGCAAATTTCTTATGATCGGACCGTACCCTTCTGACGTGAAGTCAACGAATTCAACCCGTGTCCGCGGGCCTGTCGCGCTCACCGTGCTGGGGATGCGCTTCGTCTTGGTGAGCGGAACGGCCGGAGTGCTGGTGGCCGGCCTGGCGGTGCCGTTCGTCGGGGGGATCGGGGTGGGTGCCAAGGCGTCCGCCGACAGCTTCGAGAACCTGCCCGACGACTTCAAGGCACCCCCGCTCTCCCAGGCCTCGTCCATCTACGACGCGGGCGGCAACCTGATAGCCACCGCCTACGACCGCGACCGCACCGTGGTGCCGGCGGACCAGATATCCCCGCTGGTGCGCAAGGCGCTGGTGGACATCGAGGACAACCGGTTCTACGAGCACGGCGCCGTCGACCCCAAGGGCATCCTGCGCGCGGTCGGCAACAACGCGGGCGGCGGCGGCACCCAGGGTGCCTCGACGCTGACCCAGCAGTACGTGAAGAACGTCTTCGTGGACGAGGCCGGCAACGACCCGACCAAGGTCGCCGAGGCGCAGCGGCAGACCGTCGGCCGCAAGCTGCAGGAGATGCGCTACGCGATCGAGGTCGAGAAGACCCTCACCAAGGACCAGATCCTCACCAACTACCTGAACATCACCTTCTTCGGTGAGCAGGCGTACGGCATCGAGGCGGCGTCCGAGCGGTACTTCAGTGTGCACGCGAAGGACCTGACCCTGCCGCAGGCCGCGATGCTGGCCGGCATCGAGCAGTCACCGAGCAACTACGACCCGATCCTGCACAAGGACGCGGCCAAGGAACGGCGCGACACCGTCCTCAAGAAGATGGTGCAGTACGGCAGCATCAGCAAGGCCGACGGCGACGCGGCCATCGCGACCCCGATCCAGCTCAACGTCAGCCGCCCGCAGGAGGGCTGCATCACCGCCAAGAACGGTGAGGGGTTCTTCTGCGACTACGTGAAGAAGCTGGTGCTCAGCCAGCCGGCCTTCGGCGCGACCGCGGCCGAGCGCCAGGCGCTGTGGAACCGCGGTGGCCTGCAGATCCGCACCACGCTGGACCCGAAGGCGCAGAACGCGCTGAACAAGGCACTGAGCACGAAGGCCAAGCCGACCGACAAGCCGGTGGCCGTGATGACCATGGTGCAGCCCGGCACCGGCAAGATCCTGGCGATGGGCCAGAGCCGCCCGTACGGCCTGGACCCCACCACCCAGACCACCCTCAACCTGAACGTCGACAAGTCGATGGGCGGCGGCGAGGGCTTCCCGACCGGGTCGACCTTCAAGGCGATCGTGGCCGCCGCCGCGCTGGAGTCCAACCTCGGCCCGGACACCAGCTTCACCACGCCGTACAGCATCCCGTGGCCGACGATGACGGACTGCCAGGGCCGCCGGCACGTCGCCAAGGCCTCCGACCCGCCGGTGCACAACGACTCCCAGAGCGAGAACGGCACCTACGCGATGCCCGGCGCGCTGGCCGCCTCGATCAACACCTACTTCGCCAGCCTGGAGGGCCAGGTCGGCCTCTGCAACACCGCCCAGATGGCCAACCGACTGGGCATCACCCAGCAGTCCGGCGGCGAGAAGCTGCAGGTCGTCCCGTCCATGACGCTCGGCGTCAACTCGCTGACCCCGCTCGGCATGGCCGCCGCGTACGCCGCCTTCGCCTCGCACGGCACCTACTGCGCGCCGAACGCGATCACCGCGGTGACCGGCCCCGACGGCAAGAACCTGGCGGTGCCGCCGAGCACCTGCTCCCCGGTGATGTCGGCGACCACCGCGGACACCATCACCGCGATGCTCAAGGGCGTGGTCCAGGACGGCGGTACCGCCTCGGGCATCGGCCTGGACGACCGCGACAACGCGGGCAAGACCGGTACCACCAACGACGGCAAGCAGGTGTGGTTCGTCGGCTACACCCCCGACCTGGTGGGCGCCACCCTGGTCAGCGACATGGGCACCCAGGAGCCGCTGCAGGGCCAGCGGCTCGGCGGCTCCGCGATCGCCCAGGCGTTCGGCGCCCAGGTCGCGGGCCCGTTCTGGCGCAGCGCGATGAGCGGCGCCCTGGTCGGTGTCCACGCCACCCCGTTCCCGTCGGTCGACCTGCCGGCCGCCCCGCCGCAGAACCCGCCGGCCAGCCCGAGCCCGGGCGACCCGAACAGCCCCGGCGCCCCGGGCGGGAACGGCAACGGGAACGGGAACGGCAACTAGGAGCACCGTTCGGGGTCCGGATCACGGGGCGGCGATGCAGAGCGTCCGCCCCGGGGTTCGGACCCCGGAGGAGTTCGCCGGCAGTCCGCAGGGGTGCTAGCCGAGCTGCCAGGTGCGGACCACCCGGTCCGCGCCGGCGGCGGCCAGCGTCCTGCCGTCAGGGCTGAACGCCACCGAGGCGATCGCGTCGGTGGCACCGGTGAGGGTCCGGGTGCTGCGCCCGGTGGCGACGTCCCACAGCCGCACCGTCGTGTCGGCGCTGCCGCTGGCCGCCGTCCTGCCGTCGGGGCTGACCGCCACCGAGGTGACGGTGCCGGAGTGGCCCGCGAGGGTGGTCATCGTGTGACCGACGAGATCGAGCAGTTGGACGGCGTTCTCCAGCCCGCCGACCACGAGGGTCCTGCTGTCCGGGGTGAACACCACCGAGTTCACCGCGTCGTGCTGGCTCGCGACGGTGCTGCTCACCCGGCCGGCCAGGTCCCACAGCCACAGCTGGGGGTCCGCTCCGCCGTTGGCGAGCGTCCTGCCGTCGGGGCTGAACGCCACCGAGCGGACCGCACCGGCGCGGCCGACGAAGGCGGTGACGAACCGGCCGGTCCGCGCCTCCCACAGCCGCACGGCCCGGTCGTCGCTGCCGCTGGCCAGGCTCCCGCCGTCGGGGCTGTACGCCACGCAGCTCACGGGTCCGGTGTGTCCGGTGAGCGTGGCCGTGTTGCGCCCGGTGGCCACCTCCCAGAGCCGGACGGTCAGGTCCTGGCCTGCGCTGGCCACGGTCGTGCCGTCGGGGCTGAACGCCACGGCGTTGACGGAACCCTGGTGGCCCGTGAGGACCGCCGCACTGCGGCCGGTGGCCGCGTTCCACCACCGCACCGTACCGTCGGCGCCACCGGTGGCGACGGTCCGGCCGTCGGGGCTGAACGCCACGGACCGGATCGCGGCGGTGTGGCCGCTGAACCGGGGCCGGCTCTGCGCCTGCGACCGGGTCAGCAGCACCGCCGTGGGCACGGCGGCCGCAGCGACGGCGCCCGCACCGGCGAGCAGCAGACCGCGGCGGCGCAGCACGGGGCGGCCGGCGGGGACGGGTGCAGGCGGGACCGGCTCCACCGCGGGGCGCTGCCGCTCCTGCTCCTGCTCCTGCAACTGCCCCGGTGACGGCACCGCTTGCGGCGGTACGGACCGGGACGGTTCCGCCACCGCGGCCGGTGGCCGGGCCGGTTCGCGGACGGTCTCGGCCGCCACCGTGTTCCCGGGCCCGGCCGCACCTGCCGGAGCCACCGACGGGGCCAGCGCCGCAGCCAGCGCCGCCGCGGTTCGCGCGGTGCCGGCCCGCTGGGCCGGGTCCTTGGTCAGCAGGCCGCTCAGGACCGGTGCGAGCGGACCGGCGTACTTCGCGGGCCGGGGCGGACGGGTGAGGATGGCGACGCACAGCGCGGTCAGGGTCGGCGCGGCGAACGGCGGTTCGCCCTCGACCGCCGTGTACAGCGTCGCACCCAGCGACCACAGGTCGCCGGCCGCGCCGGCCGGTTTGCCGTCCAGCTGCTCCGGAGCCATGTAGACGGGCGTGCCCAGGACCGTGCCGGTGCTGGTCAGCGCCGTGGTGGCGTCGGCGGTGCTGGCGATGCCGAAGTCGGTGAGGATCACCCGGCGGCCCAGGAGCAGGATGTTGTCCGGTTTGAGGTCCCGGTGCACGACCCCGGCGGTGTGCGCCACGCTCAGCGCCTCCAGCACGGCGGCGCCGATCCGCGCCACCTCCGGCACCGGCAGCGGGCCCCGTTCGCGGATCCGGGCGGCCAGTGACTGGCCGGCGACGAACTCCATCACGATCACCGGTGCACCGGCGTGCTCGACCACGTCGTGGACGGTGATGATCGCGGGGTGGTTCAGTGCGGCCGCCGTCCGCGCCTCGCGCAGGACCCTGCGGGCCAGCACCTCGCGCTGCTCCGCCGACAGTCCGGGCGGGAACAGGATCTCCTTGACGGCCACCTCCCGGTGCAACCGCTCGTCCCGCCCGCGCCAGACCCGGCCCATCCCGCCCTGGCCGACCGCATCGACCAGGCGGTACCGCCCACCGATCAGCTCGCCACTCGTCGCCCCCATGGTCGGACACCCTAGTCAACGCCCGGCCCCGTCAGAACGGCCCGTCAGAACGGCCCGTCAGAACAGCCCGTCAGCAAAGTCCGTCAGCACAGCTCGTCAAAACGGCCCGTCACAACGGCCCGGCCGGTCGGGGCGGCCCCGGTGCCGGGGGCGGCACACGCTGCTGGCCCTCCGTCAGCACAGCTCCAGGGCACCGGTGTTCCGTGGCGACGACCGGCGGCTCGCCCGCCGGACCGGTTGTGAGACGATCCGTAAATTCTTGCTACGTGCGTGACCGGGGGGAACTGTCGTGGAGCGTCTGGGTGTCGACGATCCGAGGAGGATCGGGCCCTACACACTGCTCGGGATCTTGGGATCCGGCGGCATGGGGCGCGTGTACCTGGGCCGTTCCGCCGGCGGTCGAACCGTCGCGGTGAAGGTGGTGCGGCCGGACCTCGCCAGGGACGCGGAGTTCCGGGAGCGCTTCCGGCGCGAGGTGGCGGCGGCCCGGCGGGTGTCCGGGGCGTTCACCGCACCGGTCGTCGACGCCGACGCCGACGCCGCGGTGCCGTGGATGGCCACCGCATTCGTCGCCGGCCTCTCGCTGCACCAGGTGGTCGCCCGACACGGACCGCTGCCCGAGAGCGCCGTGTACCCGCTGCTGGCAGGGGTGGCCGAGGCGCTGGCCGGGGTGCACGAGGCCGGGCTGGTCCACCGGGACCTGAAGCCGGCGAACGTCCTGCTGGCGCTGGAAGGGCCGCACGTCATCGACTTCGGCATCGCCCGTGCCGTGGACGGCACCGCCCTGACAGCCACGGGCGAGATCATCGGATCCGCTGCCTACATGTCCCCGGAGCAGGCGCTGGAAGAGCCGTTGGGCCCGCTCAGCGACGTGTTCTCGCTCGGGGCCACGATCGCCTTCGCGGCCTGCGGCGCGTCCCCGTTCGGCGACGGCGCGAGCGCCGCCGTGCTGTTCCGGGTGGTGAACGCGCCGCCCCACCTGGCGGGCCTGCCGCCCGGCCTGCACGGCCTCCTCGCCGCGTGCCTGTCCAAGGACCCGGCGGACCGGCCGACGCCGCGTCAGATCGTCTCCGCCGTCGAGCGCGCCCGGTCCGCCGCATCGCCCGGCGGCTGGCTGCCGCCGCGGGTCGAGGCCGACATCCTCGCGGTCCGGGCGACGCTGACCACCCCGCCCGAGCCCCCGATGACCCTGCCCCACGAACGGGGGCCCGGTGACACCGCTGCAGGCGCCGTCGCACCCGGCGGGACGCCGCCGCCCGCACGCGGGCCGGCCCGCCGGAGCCTGCTGGTGGCGGCCGTCGGCGGAGCAGCGACCCTCGCCGCCGCGGGTACCGCGGTGGCGCTGCTGCGCCAAGGCGGGTCCGTCGCCCGGCCGTCGGCCGCCGACGTGCCGGACGGGACCGTCGCCTGGAAGGCGACCCTGTCCGCTCCCTGTGCCCAAGTGGTCAGCACCCAGGGCGTGGTGGCCGGGATCTCGGCGGAGAACGTCACGGCCTACGACGACCGGGGCCGCAAGGTCTGGACGGCGATCGCCCCGGACGGAACGTTCCCGGTGGCGGAGCAGGCCTTCGCCACCAGCATCGCGGTGCTGAACGCCGGCACCCTCTACCTGGGGGCGACGAGCACGACGACGTGCTCGGTCGTCGCCCTCGATCTGGACACGGGCCGGGTCACACCGGTGGCGTCGCTGAGCGAGCAGGCCGTCGGCCTCACCTTCGCAGGTGTGCGCGGGGGCATCGCCTACCTGGTCGAGAGCACTGCGCCCGGCCTGGCGGCGGCGGACGCCCTGTCAGGGGTGGCGACCGCACCGGCGACCACCACGGCCGACACGGCGATCGCCAGCAGCGTCTGGGCCGTGGACCTGGCCGCGCACCGCACCGCCTGGCACCAGCCCCAGCCGGGCCGGTTCCTCGACTCCGCAGCGGTGCCCCGGGGCAGCGGGCGCATGTTCGCCGCCACCACCAAGCAGCTGACGGCCCTGGCGGCCGACGGGGCCGGCGCCTGGTCCAAGCCGATCTCCGACGGCACTGTCCTCGACGCCGGCACGTACGCCGTCGTCGTGGAGAGCAGCGGCCGACTCACCGCCTACGACGACCAGGGCCGGACCGCGTGGACGCAGGCGCGGGCGGTGCCGGCCGCCACCCTCACCGGCGACGGCCTGGCCACCAGCGCCGATGCGAGCGTGGTGTACCTGTTGCTGAACGACACGGACGGGGGCGCCTCACTGACCGCGCTGGACGCCGCCACGGGACGCACCCGCTGGACGGCCCCGCTGCCGGCCGAGCCGGGCACCCACGTCGGTGGCGCCCGACTGCTGTGCGCGGACGGGAACGTCTACCGGATGGGCGCGGACTGCGTGGTGTGGGCCTTCGACGCGGCGACCGGCCGTCCGCGATGGCGCTACACCGGGATGCGCGGGCGCAGCCAGCTCACCCCGTCCTGGGCCGCGGGCGGCGGACGCCTGTGCCTGTCGGACCCGACGGCGGCCAGCGTGACCGTCCTGCATGCGAACGGAGCCTGACCATGGAACCGCTGCAGCCCGGCGACCTGCGCCGGATCGGCCCGTACCGGCTCGTCGGCCGGCTCGGTGCGGGAGGGATGGGCGCGGTCTTCCTGGGCCGCTCGGCCGCCGGGCGCACGGTCGCGGTCAAGGTGATCCGTCCGGAGCTGGCCGACGATCCGCGGTTCCGGGCGCGGTTCAAGGCCGAGGTCTCGGCGGCGCGGGCGGTGTCCGGCGCGTTCACCGCACCGGTGATCGATGCCGACGCCGACGCCGAACTGCCTTGGCTGGCGACGGCGTTCGTCTCCGGGATCTCGCTCCACCAGGCGGTGGTCCGGCACGGTCCGTTGCCCGAGCCGGTGCTGCGCGCCCTGACCGCCGGCATGGCCGAGGCGCTCGTCGGCATCCACGACGCCGGCCTGACGCACCGTGACCTCAAGCCCGGCAACGTGCTGCTGGCGCTGGACGGCCCGCACGTCATCGACTTCGGCATCGCCCGGGATGCGCGGGGAGCCGGGCTGACCGAGCCCGGCGTGCTGCTCGGCACTCCCGCGTACATGTCCCCGGAACAGGCCCGGGCCCAGCCGCTCACCGCCGCCAGCGACGTCTTCGCGCTCGGTGCGACCCTGGGGTTCGCCGCCCGGGGGGAGGCGGTGTTCGGCACCGGACCGGCGATCGAGGTGCTGATCCGGGTGGTCGAGGCGGAGCCCGACCTCGCGGCGGTGCCGCCCGGACTGCGGCTGCTGATCGCGGCCTGCCTGGCCAAGGACCCCGCCGACCGCCCCACACCGCGGCAGGTCGTCGAGGCCGTCGAACGGGGACCGAAACCGGTCATCGTCGGCGCCTGGCTGCCCCCGGCGGTCCTCGCGGACATCGACGAGGTCACCCGACTCCTCGCCCCGCAGCGCCACGCCGACCCGAACCCCGACCCGAACCGCGGCCGGGCCACCGGCCCGAACCCCGACCCGAACACCGACCGGGCCACCGGCACGGCAGCGACCGCCCCGGTGAACCGGCCCGCACCGGCCGGCTCCCACGACGGCACCTTCCGCCTGGTCCCCGCCGCCGATGCGTTCGCGGACCTCGCGCTGCCCGACCCCGGCCGCCCCGCCCCGGACAGCTCCGGCGCCCCCGGCCCCGGACCATCGACCCCCGGCCGCCGGAGGGTCCTGCTCGCGGCGGCGGGAACCGTCCTGGCGCTCGGTGCGGGCGGCACCGCACTCGCCCTGGCGCGCGGCACCCGCACCGCCGGGCCGTCGCTCACCGACGTCACCCGCCCGCTCGCCACCACCGCCGTCGCCACGCCGCTGTGGACCCTTCCCCTCACCGATCCGCTCGTGCAGCTCACGGGCAGCTCCGACACCGTGGTGCTGGCATCGGCCACCGCGCTCCGGGCGGTCGACTCGGCCGGCAAGCCCCGTTGGGGACCCGTGCCGAACGCGACCTTCCCGCAGGACACGCCCGTCGCGGTGAGCGGCGGCGCAGTCCTCGCCGCGCACAACGCGGCACCGTTCCAGGCTCCGGCCGCCCTGCGGGCGATCGACCTGGCCACCGGGACCGTCCGGTGGACCTCGGCCGCCTCGGAGGGTCTGGAGACCTCCGTGTCGGTCGTCGGGGTCGTGGGGAGCACCGTCTACCTCACCGGCTACGAAACCGACCTGCAGCCGACCGAGCACCCGGTCGGCGGCGCGCGGCACGACTTCGTCCGGGCCGTGGACACCGCACACGGGACCCGCCTGTGGCACGCCACCTACCCGCAGTGGCGCGAGGCCCAACAGGTCCGGCTGCTGCTCCCGGGGTCGGGCCCGCACCTGCTGCGGGTGAGCACCAACCTCGACGGGACGTCACCCCAACTGTTCGGCCTGGACGCGAGCGCGAGCGGTCGGACGCTCTGGCAGCAGCCCGCGCCCGCCTCCGCGGCGGCCCGGGCCGGGGACGACGGGACCGTGTTCGTCGGGCACCGGGACGACAGCCGGCACCGCTGGGCCGCGGGCCGGTTCCTCTACCTCGCCCGGCAGCTCTACGCCGTGGACCCCGCCACCGGGGACGTGAGCTGGCACACCCGGGCCCCGTCCGCACCGACCGCCGTCGCCGTCAGCGAGGACGGCACCGTCGTCTACGCCGCCGGCAGCGACTTCCAGCGCCACATCCAGGTCTGCGCGCTGGACGCCGCGACGGGCGACCTGCGCTGGGCCGGCACACTGCCCAGCAACGCCGGCACCGTCTCGGTCCCCGGTGCGGCACCCGTCCCCGGCAGCTCCAACGACCTCCTGGCCCTGCAGTGCGCGGACGGCCACCTGTACCTCTGGGCGAACGGCAGGGCCTGGGCGCTGAACCCGGCCGACGGAACGGCCCGCTGGAGCTACCAGTTCAGCGGCGTCGACCCGACGGTGACGAACAGCGTCCTGTTCTGGGCAGGTGGCGGAGTGCTCTACGGCGTCACCGGCAGCACCCTGGTCGCCGTCGGCGCCTGACACCGCCTGCCGGTCGGCTGACACCGCCTGCCGGTCGATCCGCTGTCCCGACGAATTCGGGGCACGGATCGGTGCGTGGTCCTGCGCGGAACGCCGCTCGACTGGTCGACTGGACCCGACCCGGGCCGGTTCGTCCCGGACCGCGCCCGGAGTGCCGCGCAACCGAGAAGAGGGGCGGACCCGCATGCCCGAACCCGGCCGGGAACCGACGCTCCGGCGACTGCGGCGGCGGCTCTGGCAGCCGCCGCGCCCGCACGGGGAGCAGCCGCGCGAGCGGGTGGTCGGCCCGTTGGAGCTGTTCTACGACCTGGTCGTGGTCGTCCTGGTCGCCCAGGCGGCGCACCACCTCGCGGGGCAGCTCAGTTGGCGCGGGACCGGTGAGTACGCGGCGGTGTTCGGGCTGGTCTGGATCGCCTGGCTGAACGGCAGCGCGCACCACGAGCTGCACGGCCACGAGGACGCCCGGGCCCGGGTCACCTTCCTGCTGCAGGTCCTGGTCCTGGTCCCGCTGGGGGCGTTCATCCCGCAGGCGGGCGGCGCCCGGGGCGCGTCCTTCGCGGTCGCCGCCGGGGTGCTGTTCGCGGTGCTGGCCCTGCTCTGGGTGCTGGCCTCGCGCGGGGACGAGCCCGGCATGCGCCGGGCGAGCCGCCCCTACATCGTCGGCACCGCCTTCTGCGCGGCGGTGCTCGGGGCCAGCGCGCTGCTGCCCGCCGGCGCGCGGGTGTGGACCTGGGGCGTCCTCGACCTGCTCTACCTGACCGGGCTCGCCGCCCTGGTCCTGCGGCAGACGCCGGGGGCCCGCACGACGCTGACCGTCACCGACGCGTTCATCGAGCGGTTCGGGCTGCTGATCATCATCGTCCTCGGCGAGACCGTGACCGGCGTCGTCACCGGGCTCGCCGCGGAGCCGCCCGACGCGCTCACCCTCGCCGTCGCCCTGGTCGCCGTCGTGACCGGCTTCGGCGCCTGGTGGACGTACTTCGACTTCGTCGGCCACCGCGCGCCGCGGCCGGCGCCGCCCGCCACCGTGCAGTGGATGCTCGCGCACCTGCCGCTGACGGCGGCGGTCGCCGCCATGGGCGCGGCGATGGTCGACCTGGTCGAGCACGCCCACGCGTCCCGCACCGGCGCCGGGACCGCCTGGGTGCTGTGCACGGGCGCCGCGGTGGTCCTGCTGAGCACGATGCTGGTGGCCGGCAGCCTCACCGTCTGGCGCAGCAAGCGGGACCTGTACCGCCCGCTCTCCCGGACCTGCGCCGCCACCGCCCTCGCCTGCCTGGCCCTCGCCGCGGTCCGCCCGGCCCCGCTGGTGCTCGGGGTCGTGCTGGTCCTGCTGCTGGGCATCCCGTGGGGCGTCGCCGTGGCCTACCTCCTGCGCCAGCCGGAGCCCGCCGTGGACCGGCCCGACGGGGGCGGCCCGGGGACCGGCCGGTGAACTCCGGGCAGGGCCACCGGTACGCGTGATCTACTGGGCCCAGGGGGGATGGGCGAATGGGGGCTGGTCGCATGGAGGTTGGGCACACGGGGGTCGCCGACCGTCGGATGCGGTTGCGGGTGACGAGCCATCAGGTGGCGGGCGCCGGAGCCGGGCTCGGCCGGATCCTGCACACCGGTCCGATGCTCCGCAGCACCGTGGTCCACCCGCCCGACCACCAGGTCGGCTACCTGTACGCGAGCCGGGCCGACCTGCTCCGGCTCGGCGCCCTGTTCCGCGTCGCGGCGACGAGCCCGCACAGCGCGGTGTACGTGCCCGTCCCGCCGGACGCCGGATCGCGGACCTCCTTCGGCCCCGTCCGTCCGCTTCCGCTCCTGCTGGCCCGTACCGACACGGGCCTGCGGCCGTCCGACTGGCCGCGCCTGCGGCAGGGGATGCGGCACGGAATGCGACACGGGACGCGGCACGGGACGCACCGCGGCGCGGTGCCGGTGCGCGTGACCGCCCCCGCGCCGCGCTCGGCCGACCGGCCCGACGACGTCCGCCGCCTGGCCGACCGGCACCCCGCCCGGTTCGTCGAGCACGCCGCGACCGCCGTCATCACCGCCCGGGCCGAACTGCTCTTCTGGATCGGCGACTGGCTGACCGACGTCGGCGACCGCGTCGCCGAGGACCGCGACGTCCACCGGCACGGCGAGACCTTCCTCGGCGACATGGTCGGCTTCTTCGACCCCGAGGGCACCAACGACCCGATGCACGCGTTCTGCGTCGTCGCCGTCGAGCCGGACTTCCACCGGGCCCGCCGGCGGACCGGACCGGCCGAGCCCGCGGAACGTCCCAGCTGACCGTGGGTCAACGGTCGGACACCGTACGGTAGGGTGTGCCCGGTTTCGACGGGGAGGTCATGGGATGACGCAGGACGCGGGGGCGCTGCCGGGCGACCGCGACGAGTCGGCGGTGATCGACACCACCGTGGCGCACTCTGCGCGGATGTACGACTACTGGCTCGGCGGCATGACCAACTTCGCCGCCGACCGGCGGCTCGGCGCCGCGGTCGAGGACCTGATCCCCACCATCCGCACCATGGCCTGGGAGAACCGGCGCTTCCTGGGCCGGGCGGTGCGCCGGCTGGTGCGCCAGGAGGGGATCCGCCAGTTCCTGGACGTCGGCACCGGGATCCCCACCCGGGGGAACACCCACGAGGTCGCCCAGCAGGCCGACCCGAGCTGCCGGGTGGTCTACGTCGACAACGACCCGATCGTGCTGGCCCACGCCCGCGCCCTGCTGGACAGCACCCCGGCCGGGCGCACCGCCTACCTGCACGCCGACCTGCGCGAGCCGGGCGCGATCCTGGGCCACCCGGCGCTGCGCGAGACGCTGGACCTGGACCGGCCGGTCGCGCTGATGCTGCTCGGCGTGCTGATGCTGGTCGCGGACGCCGACCGGCCCCGGGACCACGTGCAGGAGCTGATGGCCGCGCTGCCGTCCGGCAGCTGCGTGGCGCTCAGCCACGTCACCGCCGACTTCGACCCGGCGGCGGTGGGCGCCGTGGTGGACGCCGAGGGCGAGGGGCGGATGGTCCTGGTGCCGCGCACCCGGGCCGAGGTGGCCGCCTTCTTCGACGGCTGGGAGCTGCTGGAGCCGGGCATCGTGCCGGTGATGGCCTGGCACCCCGACGGCGAGCCGCCCGCCGACCCGCAGGCCGCCTACTACTGGGCGGGCGTCGCACGCAAGCCGTAGCACCGGTCCGGTCCCGGTCTGGGTGCGCTTCGCGGCGGGCGGGCGCACCCTGGCCACATGGACACCAACAGCTACCAGTCCGACCCGCTGATCGACGTGGCGGCGCTGTCCGCCGACAGTCGGTACCGCCTGGTCCGGTTCAAGGGCCACGGCACCGAGCCGGTGGACGAGCAGGAGTTCAGGGCCGAGGCCAGCCGGTTCTTCCCGACCATCGACCTGGACGACCCCGACCAGGTCCACTGGGCCGACCACCCCTGGGAATGGCCGACCTGGCACCCCGGCGAAGCCTGACCCCGCCCACCCCGCACCCGCCACCCCGCACCCACCGCGACACGCCGTCAGCTGACGGCGTGTCGTCCTCGCTTCCGGGCGCCGGCCGCCCGGGACGCGAGCCGGGCCCCGGTGTGGTGCAGGATGGTGGCATGAGCGTAGTGAAGATCAACGTCCTGACCGTGCCGGCCGAGCAGCGTGAGGTCCTGGAGCAGCGGTTCGCCGCCCGGGCGCACGCGGTGGAGAACTCCGACGGGTTCGAGTGGTTCGAGCTGCTCCGCCCCGTCGAGGGCACCGACACCTACCTGGTGTACACCCGCTGGCGGGACGAGGCGTCGTTCCAGGCCTGGTTGGAGGGTCCGATGAAGGCCGCCCACCGCGGTGGCGGCGAGGGCGGCGAGCAGCCGAAGCCGGCGGCCTCCGGGGCGACGCTGTGGTCGTTCGAGGTGGTCCAGCAGGCGGCTCCGAAGGGCGAGTGAGGCACTGATCTCCCCTGCC
>NZ_JBHYKG010000222.1:0-14419 GCF_042741245.1 Kitasatospora sp. NPDC058965 | reverse complement strand
GGTCGTGCCGGGCGGGCGGCCCGCCGCGCCGCGCGACGGGGCTGGCGATGCGTCAGGCGCCCCGCTCGGGTCCGGCGACACTGCCCGCCGCCGGGGCGGCCGCGCTCGGCAGGGCGCGCAGCTGCTGGTCGTAGTCGGCCAGCACCTGTCCGAGCAGGTCCAGTGATTCGGCCGGGACGTCGGGCGGGGCCGACTCCACGACGTAGCGGGCCGCCGCCACCAGCGCGGACAGCTCGTAGATGTGGAACGTGCCGCGCAGCACCGTCGGGCGGAGCCTCTCCAGCTCCACCGGTCAGCCCTTGGACTTCGCGTACTCGACGACCTGCTGCAGCTCGGCGGCGAACTGGTCGTAGTCCTCCTGCATCCCGTTGATGTAGGCGCTCCACCCCAGGCTCGCCTTCGCGTAGTGCACGGCCTCCTGGATCTCCTCGTCCGTGGCACCGAACAGTTTCGCCGCCTCGGTGTGGAACAGGCTGCAGAAGCGGCACTTCGTCTCGGCGTGCAGGCCGACGCCGATCAGTTCCTTGTACTTGTTGGGGATCAGCGTCTCGCCGAGTTCGATCCGCTTGAAGATCTCCCACTCGGGGCCCAGCAGCTCGGTCGGGATCCGCTGGAAGAAGTGCGGGACCAGGCCCAGCGTCTCCTTGATGTCCGCCTCGACGTCGGCGCGGTTCACCGTGTCAGCCATGACGGCCTCCTCCGAAGGCCACGCGGCTCCGACCGGCGCTCGCGCGCGGGACCGCGAGCTGGGGGGCACCGGGCCGGGTGTCCACAGGCCCTCCTCCTCAGACTACGCCCCGTGCCGACGGCGGGCCGGGCTGCCGCAGCCCGGGTCGAGCAGGGCGAACGGTAGGCGACGGGCGGACCGCACGGAGCCCGGGAGTGCGGCGAACCGATCTGGTGATCCGGTGTCACGGGTCCGCAGCTGCCGGCCCGGAGCGGGCAGCCGCCCTGATCGAGCTGTTCAGCGCCGTGGCGGGGCGCCGGCGACCGCACCGACCACCAGCGGAACGTCACTGAACGGGTGGTCCCACGTGGCCCGGCCGAGGTCGAGGACGTCCGCAACGATGCAGGTGATGTTGTCCGGCCCCCCACCACGCAGTGCGAGCCGGATCAGCTCCCCCACGGTGTCCTCCGGCGAGTAGTAGCTGCCGAGCATCTCCTCGAGGACCTGGTGGCCGACCGGGCCGGAGAGGCCGTCGGAGCAGACCAGGTAGCGGTCGCCGGGGCGCACCTCGCGGATCGACAGGTCCGGCTCGACCGGGCTGCGACCGTCCAGGACCCGCAGCAGCGGCGAGCGGCCCGGGTAGCTCGCGGCCAACTCGGGTGTGATCCGGCCTTCGTCGACCATGCGCTGCAGCCAGGTGTGGTCGTGGGTGATCTGGGTCAGCGTACCGTCGCGCAGCAGGTAGGCCCGCGAGTCGCCGACGTGCACCAGGCCCATCCGCTCGCCGGTCCACAGCAGCGCGGTGAGGCTGCAGCCCATGCCTTCCAGCTGGGGGTTCTCCTGGGCCAACCAGCGAAGCCGGTCGTTGGCACCGCGGACGGCGTCGCCCAGCAGGGTCAGTGGGTCGGCACCCGGCACGTCCTCGTCCAGTCCGACGATCGAGGCAACCACCTCGGAGGACGCGACCTCACCGGCCTCGGCGCCGCCCGTACCGTCGGCCACGGCCAGCAGCCGCGGGCCTGCGTAGCCGGAGTCCTCGTTCCCGTCCCGGATCATTCCCTTGTGCGAGCCCGCGGCGAAGCGCAGGACGAATCGTGTCGGGCCGGCGGCGGCTCGCGGCGGCAGCTCCACCCGCACGGTGGGCGCCTCGGCCCCTGCCACCGGTCGACTCGGCGGCGGGTAGTGCCGGCCGGCCTGGACGGTCGCCGGGCGGTCGGCCAGCATCATCCCGACGAAGTCCCTGAGGTCCTGGCGCCAGATCGGCGCGGTGGTCTGGGCGACGATCCAGCTGCGGTCGCCGTGCTTCAACCGGTCGACGGCGAGCTTGAGGGCGCCCTGGTCGAACGTCCAGGACTGTTCCTCGTGAGCGGTCCGGCCGTACAGGTGGGCGAGTACGAGCCGACGATCGGCCCGCATCTGCGGGTCGGCGGGGACCAGACCGTGGTCGCCGAGCGCCAGTCCATGGCTCGGGGTGCCGAACGGAACGGTGGGGGCGGCCACGTGGTCGAGGACCGTGGCGAGCGAGGGCCGGGCGGTGTGGTCCTTGGCGAGGCAGGCGGAGATCAGGGCGACGAGGTCGGGAGGCAGGTGGGCGAGGCCGGTGAGTTCCGGCGGTTCATGGACGATCCGGTAGAGGACGACGTCGGGGCGGCCGGCACCGAAGGGCCCGGATCCGGTGGCCGCGTAGGCGAGGAGAGCGCCCAGACAGAACACGTCGCTCGCGGGGCCGACCCGCTGTCCGCGCACCTGCTCGGGAGACATGAAGCCGGGCGTTCCGATCACGGCGGTGCTGGTGGTGGCGTCCAGGGCACGGGCGATACCGAAGTCGATCAGGCGGGGGCCGTCGTCGGCGACGATCACGTTGCCGGGCTTGAGGTCGCGGTGGACCAGGCCGCAGCGGTGGATCGCGGTCAGCCCCTCGGCCAGGCCTGCGCCCAGCAGCCGCAGCCCGTCCTCCCGCAGTGGTCCGTGCCCCTCGACGGCCTGGGCCAGTGACGGCCCGTCAACATAGGCCGTGGCCATCCACGGTGGGGTCGCGTCAGGATCCGCATCGACGACCTGGGCGGTGTAGAACCCGCCCACCTGGCGGGCGGCGCGAACCTCGTGGGCGAAGCGGCGCCGGAAGTCGGGATCCTGCGCCACGTCCGAGCGGATCGTCTTGACCGCGACCGGCCTGCCGCCCGGCGAGCGCCCGAGGAACACCTGACCCATTCCCCCGCTGCCCAGACGGGCCGTCAGGAGGTAGGGACCCACCTTGCGCGGGTCACCGTCCTGCAGCGCTTCCACCCCGTGCCTCCCCCTGACGTCTCGCCCCCAGCAGTGGGCGTGATTCTTCCAGTACCGGGGCGCCGCGCGGTATTCCGGCGGCGGGTAGACCACGGGGGAGCTCCCGGCCGCCCGCCCGCACGGCGTCACCGGCCCCGCCGCGCGGCCGTCACAGCACCGTCAGGGCCGATTCCAGGTCGTCCAGTCCCAGCGAGCCCTGGCGCAGCGCCGCCATGTGCCAGCGCTTGAGGTCGAAGTCGGCGCCCCGGCGGCGGCGGGCGGCCTCGCGGCCGGCCAGCCAGGCGCGTTCGCCGAGCTTGTAGCCGATGGCCTGGCCGGGGCGGCCGAGGTAGCGGACGATCTCGCTGTCGAGGACGGCGGGCGCGGTGCCGGCGTACTCGGCCATGAAGGCGGTGGCCAGCTGCGGGGTCCAGCGCTCGCCCGGGTGGAAGGGGGAGGCGGTCGGGATGACGCTCTCCAGGTGCATGCCGATGTCGATGACGACTCGGACGATCCGCATCATCTGCTTGCCGAGGTAGCCGAGCCGGCGTGCCGGGTCGGTGAGGAAGCCGAGTTCGTCCATCAGGCGCTCGGCGTAGAGGGCCCAGCCCTCCACGTTGGCGCTGATCTTGCCGAGGGTGACCTGGTAGCGGGACAGCTGGCCGGCCGCGGCGGTCCAGGAGGCGAGCTGCAGGTGGTGGCCCGGGACGCCCTCGTGGTACCAGGTGCTGACCAGGCGCCAGGTGCGGAACCGCTCCTCGGCGTCACCGTTCGCCAGCGGCAGGTACGTGCAGCCGGGACGGCTGAAGTCCAGGCTCGGGCCGCGGTAGTGCGGGGCGGCGGCGCTGCCGGTCGGGGCGATCCTGGTCTCGACCCGGCGCAGCGGGCCGGTGATGTCGAAGTGCGGCCCGTCCAGCGCCTCGATCGCCTCCTCGGTGACCTGCTGCAGCCACCCGCGCATCCGCTCGGCGCCCTGCACGGTGTGCCCGTGCGCGTCCAGGTGGGCCCGGGCCTGCTGGACGCCGGCGTCCGGCAGCACCCGCTCGGCCTCCGCGCGCAGCTCCGCCCAGACCCGGTGGAACTCCTCCCAGGCCCAGCCGTACGCCTCGTCCAGGTCCAGGTCGGCGCCGGTGTACTGGCGGGCGAGGAGCTGGTAGCGCTCGCGGCCGACGGCGTCCGGGGTGCCCTCGGCGGCGGACCGGTAGCCGTCGCGCAGCCAGTCGCGGAACCCGGCCACGGCGGCGGTCGCCGCGCCGGCGGCCGCGTCCAGCTCGGGCCGCAGCCGCTGCGGCGCGGGGGCGACGAACTCGGCGAACCAGCCCGGGGTGCCGTCGGCCTCGCCGGTCCAGGCGGTGAGCTGGGCGGCGAGCACCTCGGCCTGCCGGGGCGCGGCGAGCAGTCCGCGGTGGATGCCCTCGGTCAGCGTGGCCCGGTAGCCGTCCAGCGCGGCGGGCAGGTTCCGCAGCCGGCCGAGGACCGGGGCCCAGTCCTCGTCGGTGGCGGTGGGCATCAGGGTGAGGACGGCCCGCAGCTGGTGCACCGGCGCGTGCAGGTTGCGCACGGCCCGGAAGTCCTCGCCGGCCTCGTGCACCAGCAGCTCGGCCGTCAGCCGCTCCCGCAGCAGCTGGGCGCAGGTGAGCTCGGCCGGATCCGCCTCGCGTCCCGGTGCGGGGAGGGCGTCGAGCCGGGCCAGCGCCGCCCGCGCGAGTCCGGCCTGCTCCTCGACCCCGTCCGGCGACAGGTCGGGCATCCGGTCGTCGCCCGGCGCCAGGCCCAGGTACGCGGCGGTGACGGGATCGTGGGCGGCGACCCGGGCCACGTAGTCGTCGGCGATCTGTCGAGGAGTCGTCACGTGGTGTTCCATGCCGCCATTCTGGCGGTCCGGCTCCCGCGGCCGGTGCGGCGCCACCCCGTCCCGTGCCGGCCCCGCACCGGACCGGCGGCCCACGCCGGGGGCGAGGGCCGCCGGTGTTCACCGCGGCGTCGGAGCTGCGCGCTCCGGGGCTACGGCAGGGTCCACTTCTGGTTGGCGCTGCCGGTGCAGGTCCAGATGATCACCTGGGTGCCGTCGGTGGTGCTGGCCGCGGGGTCGTCGAGGCAGAGGCCGGACTGGAGGCCCTTCAGGGTGCCGTCGGGCTGCGGGCTCCACTGCTGGTTGTCGCCGCCGTTGCAGGTCCACAGGTCGACCAGGGTGCCGTTGGTGGTGCCCTGGCCGGTCACGTCCAGGCACTTGCCGCCGTGCTGCAGCTGGCCGTTGGTCCAGGTCCAGCTCTGGGCCGGGTCACCGGAGTTGCAGCTCCAGATGATGGCCTTGCTGCCGTCGGCGGCGGAGTTGGCGAAGTCGTCCAGGCACTTGCCGCCGACGCCGGAGGGGACCGTCCCGGTGAAGGAGCTGCCCCCGGTGCCCGGGGTGAGGGCGAAGTTGTCGAACTGCTGGGTCTGGTAGCCGGTCAGCGCCAGACCGGACATGCCGGAGGTGTACGAGTAGTCGTTGACCGAGCCGACGGTCGTCCCGTCGATCGCGGCGGTCAGCGTCGGGCCCTGCATGGTCAGGGCCAGGTGGTGCCAGGTGTTCAGGCCGGGCGCGGTGACGGTGCCGCTGGCCAGGGTGGTGAAGTTCCAGTTCAGGTCGCTCTTCAGGATCGACCAGGCACCGGTGTCGCTGAGCCGCAGGTGGTAGGCGTTCAGGCCGTTGTCGTTGCGGCCCTGCTGGTTGACCCGGCCGAGCACCTCGGTGGCGCCGGGCTGCTCGAACAGGGTGTCGGCGGCGGCCGTGTAATCGACCCAGCTGGTGTCGCCCACGATGGTGTAGGGCGCCTTGTTCGGCTCGTCGGTCCAGTGGATCGGCGCGGCGGGGGCCATCTGGCGCAGGCAGCTGCCGCTGCGGCCGCCGCCGCAACCGGTGGTCTGGAAGGCGCCGTTCATGTCGGAGAAGTACTTCGGCGAGGTGGACGCGGCCGGGGTGTCGAAGCTGTCGGAGTACGGCAGGTTCAGCGGCGCGGCGGCCGGCGGGGTCGCGGTGCCCTTGCCCTGGCCGGTGGTGGTGCTCACGGTGTAGACGTAACCGGGCTGCAGCGTCAGCGTGTAGGAGCCGGCCACCGGCGTGACGTCCTGGGTGTGGACGAAGTAGTCGGCGGCGTTGGCCGAGTTGAGGTTGGTCGCCCAGACGTGGACCTGACCGGTCGACAGGCCGCCGGCCACGGTGAAGGTGGCGGTCTGCGCGGCGGTGGCGTCCATGGTCTCGATGACCGTGCTGTAGTCGCTGTTGTTCGGCGACTTCAGCGACACGTAGCTGCCGTTGGCGCGGTTGCCGCCGAGGTAGCCGCCGGCCGTGTCCAGGTACTGCCAGCCGGGCTGGGTGAACTGGGTGGTGTGCGCCGTGACCCACAGGGTCTTGCCGAGCGAGTAGTTGCCCGACCAGGGCTGCGAGGCCAGCGAGAGGCCGTCGGTGGAGAAGTAGAGGTTCTGGTACAGCGCCGCGATCACCGGCCAGTTCATGTACGAGGTCATCTTGCCGTCGATGTAGTCGCGGTTGATCGCGCGCGCCACGGCCTGGGCACCGGTGTTGAGGTCCTGCGAGCCGCTCTCGCTGGCCCAGATCGGCTTGCCGAGCGCCTGCGCGGCCGGCGTGCTGTTGCAGGTGCTCATCGCGCCGAGGTAGCCGCAGGGGTAGTGCATGCCGACGACGTCGATCGCGGCGTTCAGCTGCGGATCGGCGGCCATGTCCGAGGCGAGGTTCCAGTCGTAGCTGTCGGCGGCGACGACCTTGGTCCCGCCGTGACCGCTGGCGACCAGCGCGGCCTTGAAGTTCTTGTACCAGGTGGCGTTGTACTCGCGCTCGTTCCAGCCGCCGATGTAGTCGATCGGCAGGTGGTGCTGGGCGGCGCAGCCGAACCAGCCGACCAGGTAGTCGATCATGTCCTGGGACCAGAAGTACGGCTGACCCGGCGTCGGGTTGGCGGGGTCGTTCACGCCGACCCAGCCCGGTGCGCCCCAGGCGAGGCCGTAGAGCTTGATGTTGGGGTTGCGGGCCTTGGCCTGCTCGGCCAGCCACCACTCGTAGCCCTGGTTGCAGTCGACCGTGCCCTTGGTGTGCTGGTAGCTCGGCTCCGCGCCGTCGGTGGAGTTGGTGTCACCGCCGATCTCGATCTTCAGCGACTGGAGCGAGGCGCCGTAGCCGGGCTTGAACAGGTAGTCCAGCAGTTGGCTGCGCTGCGGCTCCGGATAGTCGATCAGCAGGCGGGAGTTGCCGCCGCCGCCGCTGGCGGCGCCCACGCCGTCGAAGACCCGGCCGGACGCGCTGCCGTCGACGGTGATGGAGGTGGCGGTGGCAGGGGAGGTGGTGGCGGCAGCAGCGGCGCCGGCGGGGGTGGCGAGCGGTCCGGCGGACAGCGCACCGAGCAGCAGGACCGAGGCGGCCAGTGCCGCCTTTCTGAGCGAGCGTCCGGGGAGGGCCAGGACACGGAGGGGCCCGTGCATGGGGGGATGCCTTTCGTCCGAACCCGGAAGCGGCGTACCGCACACCTCTTCCGGATGACTGGGTGGAGGGCCGCGATCCATCACAAAGCAACAGAGGCGACCAGAGTCGAACAGTATGGTGACAGCCGAACCGCCGGGTCAATGGCCGCACCGGGAATTCCGCCGATGCAGCCCGAGCGCGGCTTTCCGAGCACGCCGCCGCACCCTGCCGGCACAGTCGCCAGACCGCCCCGGCGACCCTTGTCCCGGCCGACCGGAATAGCAGCCCGAGCCACCGCGCAGGCCGGTCCGACCGGCTCTCCGGGCGAACCGTAACAGCCACTACCAGCGCACATGCAGCGACTTCGACGACTCGGCCTCTGCACACAAAAGCATCCGCACCGCCGGGCCCACGACTACCTACGAAATGAAATGCGATTTCCTGGGTAGTCATTTCCGTAGGTAGTCGCGAGTCGGCGGTAACAAAGCAATATCGACCCGGAATCGAATGCTTCGACCGCTTGACGGGACGGCGGACCGGCGGATTTGCTGTGGTGGCATCGCGTTTGAAGGTGATGACATCTGATCGGTTCTGTTCCAGCCGGTCGTCTCACCCGCCCTCCCTGGAGTCGCCCGTGTTCCCGTTCCGCACCCCCCTGCTGCCCGCTGCCGCGGTGGCCCTGTCCACCGTCCTCGGGCTCACCGCCTGCTCCGCCGGTCAGACCGGCGGCAGCGGCCAGGTCGCCCCGGTCGGCGGGCACATCTCGCTGACCTACCTGCAGAAGCAGGGCGACCAGGAGTACTTCATCGGCGAGGCCGCCGGTGCCAAGGCCAAGGCCCAGCAGCTGGGCGTCGACCTGAAGGTGGTCGACCTCGGCAGCGACGCCAACAAGACGGTCAGCGAGGTCCAGTCCGCGATCGCGCAGAAGAGCAACGGCCTGATCGTCGTGGTGCCGGACCCGGCCGTGGGTCCGCAGGTCGTGCAGACCGCCAAGGACGCCAAGGTCGCGCTGCTCACCTCCGACGACCAGATCTGCACCAACGGCACCGACCCGGCCGCCTGCGCCAAGCAGAACCTGGTGCCGCGGATCGGCTTCTCCGGCGAACAGATGGGCACCGAGGTCGGCAAGCGCGCCGCCGAGGAGTTCAAGAAGGCCGGCTGGACCGCGGCCGACACCCGGATCATCTCCGCCTGGAAGCAGGACGTCACGGTCTGCGGCGACCGGGTCAAGGCCGCCGGCGAGGCGTTCTTCGACGCCGCCGGCCAGGTGAAGACCCTGGACGTGCCCACCGACAACACCCCCACCGGCGCGCAGGACAAGGTCGCGGCCACCATCACCGCCAACCCGGGCGTCAAGCACTGGGTGGTCTGGGGCTGCAACGACGAGAACGTCCAGGGCGCCGTCACCGCCCTGCAGAACGCCGGCGTCAGCCCCGCCGACATCGACGGCGTCGGCCTCGGCGCCTACCTCGCCTGCAAGGACTGGTCCGCCGGCCAGCCCTCCGGCATGAAGGCCGCGCTGTTCATCAACGGCAGCGACGTCGGCGCCCTGGCCGTCCAGACCATGTACGACAAGCTCAAGAACGGCAAGGACTTCCCCGCCGAGGCCTTCGCCCCCACCACCATGGTCGACGCCACCACCTGGCAGTCCGCGGGCGTCCACTGCGGCTGACCCCCAGTCAGGGCCGGTGCGGCTCCCGCACCCCACGCCGCCGCACCGGCCCGACCACCCGCCCCACCAGCACCGCACCGCATCACCCTGTGAGGCCCCGATGACCGCACCCAGTCGATCACCCGCCGTCCCGCCCGGCCCGGTCCCCGGATCCGGCCCCACCGCGGCGCCCGGCCTCACCGCCGAGAACATCGGCAAGCGCTTCGGGGCCGTCCGGGCGCTGGACGGCGTCGACCTGCACTTCCCGTCGGGGCAGGTCACCGCCCTGATGGGCGAGAACGGCGCCGGCAAGTCCACCCTGCTGCGCATCCTGACCGGGGACCACCGCCCCAGCGAGGGCCGGATCCTACTCGACGGCCGGGTCCTCGACCTCGGCTCGCCGATCGACGCCCGCCGCGCCGGGATCCGGATCATCCCCCAGGAGCCGGAGATCGTCCCGCACGTGTCGGTGGCCGAGAACGTCTACGCCGGCTCGCTGCCGCGCCGGGCCGGGCGCCGACTGGACCGGGCCGAGCTGCGCCGCCGGATCGAGGCGGACCTGGACAGGTTGGGCTTCGCCGAGGTGCTCCACCCCGACCTGCTCGGCTCCGAACTCACCGCTGCCCAGCGCCAACTGGTCGAGATCCTGCGGGCCCTCACCGGCGACACCCCACCGCGCGTCATCGCCTTCGACGAACCCACCTCCTCGCTCTCCGAGCGCGAGGCCGAGGCCCTCTTCGACCTGATCGGACGGCTGCGCGAGCAGGGCATCGCCGTCGTCTACGTCTCGCACCGGATGCGGGAGGTCTTCCGGCTCGCCGACCGGATCGCGGTGCTGCGCGACGGCCGGCCGGCCGGTGTGGTGGCGGCCGCCGGGACCACCGAGAGCGACCTGGTCCGCCTGATGGTCGGCCGCGACCTGTCGGACGTGTTCGTGCGCCAGAACGTCGCCACCGACCGGGTGGTGCTCCAGGTGGACCGGCTCTGCACCGACGACGTCCACGACGTGTCGCTCACCGTCCACGCGGGCGAGGTCGTCGCCCTGGCCGGGCTGGTCGGTGCCGGACGCTCCGAACTGGCCCTCGCCCTCGCGGGCGACACCCCGATCCGCTCCGGCACGGTCAGCCTCGGCGGCCGACGGCTCCGGCTGGACGATCCGCGCCGGGCGATCCGGGCCGGCATCGGCCTGGCCCCCGAGGAGCGCAAGGCCCAGGCGCTCTTCCTGCACCGCACCATCCGCGACAACACCTCGCTGGTCAGCCTCGACCGGCTGCGCCGCCGACGCTTCGTCAGGCGCCGTGCGGAGAAGGAGCTCGCCCAGCACTACGCCGACCGGCTGCGGGTGCGCGCCCCCTCGATCGAGTCCGAGGTGCGCACGCTGTCCGGCGGCAACCAGCAGAAGGTGGTGCTCGCCCGCTGGCTGGCCCGCCGGCCCGAGCTGCTGATCCTGGACGAACCCACCCGCGGGGTCGACGTCGGCGCCAAGGCCGAGATCTACCGGATCATCGCCGACCTCGCCCGCGACGGCGTCGCCGTCCTGGTGATCTCCTCCGAGCTGCCCGAGGTCCTCGGCCTCGCCGACCGGGTCCTCGTCCTGCAGAACGGCCGCATCACCGGGGAACTCGGCCGCGACCAGGCCTCCGAGGAGGCCGTCCTCGCCCTCGCGATGGCCGACGACCTCGCCCTCCCCGCCCGTACCGAGCCCGACCACGCGACCGGAGCCACCCCATGAGCACCACCCCCGCCACCACGCCCGCGCTCCCGCCGGCCCGGCCCGCGGCCGACCGCCGGGCCCGCCGCCCGCGCACCGTGCTCGGCTCCGTGCTCGGCTCGGTCGGCGGACAGAACCTCAGCCTGCTCGGCGCGCTGGCGCTGGTGCTGGCCCTGTTCGGCTCGCTCAACCCCAACTTCCTCAGTCTCGACAACATCGAGGTGATCGGGGAGGCCGCCACCATCGCCGGGCTGCTCGCCGTGGTGCAGACCGTGGTGATCATCTGCGGCGGCCTGGACATCTCCGTCGGCTCGCAGGCCGGCCTGGCCTCGGTGGTCAGCGCGATGGCGTTCACCGCCTCCGGTGCCAACGCCTTCGCCGGCGTCGGCGCGGCCCTGCTGGTCGGCGCGGGCGTCGGCCTGTTCAACGGGGCGGTGATCATCTACGGCCGGGTCAACCCCACCATCGCCACCCTCGCGGGCCTGGCCGCCTACAAGGGCGTGGCCCAGCTGGTCTCCGGCGGCCGGGCGCAGGGATACGTGCTCAACGACCCGGTGTTCGTCTTCCTGAGCCGGGGCCGGGTGGCCGGGGTTCCGACCATGGTGTGGATCCTCGTTCTGGTGGCCGCCGCCGTCCACGTGCTGCTGAAGTACACCGACATCGGCCGCAACGTCTACGCCATCGGCGGCAACGACACCGCCGCCCGGCTGGCCGGCATCAACCTCAACAAGTACCTGATCTCGGCCTACGTGCTGTCCGGCACCGTCGCCGCCGTGGCCGGCGTCCTGCTCACCGCGCGCACCGGCTCGGGCCAACCGGTCTCCGGCAGCGAGGGCCTGGAGCTGCAGTCGATCACCGCCGCCGCACTCGGCGGCTGCGCACTCAAGGGCGGCAAGGGCGGCATCGGCGGCACCCTGCTGGCCGTCGCCCTGCTCGGCGCCCTCCAGAACGGCCTCACCGTGCAGGGCATCAACGCCTTCTGGCAGAACGTCGCCCAGGGCACCCTGCTGGTCGCCGCGGTGGTGATCCAGCAGCGCCGCAACCGCGACCGCGCCGTCGGCCTGCCCGCCTGACCCGCCGCTCCCCCCACGACCGCCCGCTCCTCGGTGATCGGGCTCCCCACCCACCCCTCTTCCTCGACAGGAAGGCTCCCATGCGACATCTCCCCCGCTCGCTACGCCGCGCAGCCACCGGCGCGGCGGGTCTCGCACTCGCCCTCGCGAGCGCGGTCCTGCCCGCCGCCGCACCGGCCGCCGCCTCCACCACCACGGCCACCCAGGCGGTGACGATCGACGGCACCGCCACCGGCCGGACGTTCGACGGCATGGGCGCGATCAGCGGCGGCGGCGCGACCTCGCGGCTGCTCGTCGACTACCCGGAACCACAGCGCTCGCAGATCCTGGACTACCTCTTCAAGCCCGGCTACGGCGCCGACCTGCAGATACTGAAGGTGGAGATCGGCGCCGACGCCAACTCCAGCGACGGCCCCGAGCCCAGCCACATGCGCAGCCGCACCGACCTCGACTGCAACCGCGGCTACGAGTGGTGGCTGATGGAGCAGGCCCAGCAGCGCAACCCCGCGATCACGTTCTACGGACTCGAGTGGGCCGGTCCCGGCTGGTTCAACGGCGGGATGTGGTCGCAGGACAACATCACCTACCTGAACAACTGGCTCGGCTGCGCCCAGGGCCACGGGCTGACCATCGGCTACCTCGGCGGCTGGAACGAGGTCGGCTACAACAAGACCTGGTTCGAGAACCTGCGCAGCTCCCTCGACGCGAACGGCCACTCCGGCACCAAGCTGGTGGCGGCCGACACCGACGACGCGAGCGGCACGGTCGCCACCGACCTCGCCACCGACCCGGCCTTCAACAAGGCCGTCGCGGTGTGGGGCTCCCACGGCGTCTGCTGGCACTCCACCCCGGAGTACACCGGCTGCCCGGTCCCCGGCGCGGCCCTGGGCCTGAACAAGCCGCTGTGGCAGTCCGAGGACGACAACGACAGCGAGGGCGCGAACCCGTCGGCACTGGCCCGCAACCTGAACCGGGAGTACCTGGACGGGAAGATCACCGCCGACATCAAGTGGGCGCTGACCAGTTCCTGGCCGGCCCACCTGCCCTACTACGGCTCCGGCATGATGACGGCGGACCAGCCCTGGTCGGGCGCCTACTCGGTCGACCGCGACATCTGGGCCATGGCGCACACCACCCAGTTCACCCGGCCCGGCTGGCAGTACCTCGACACCGCCGGCGGCTACCTGCCCGGGACCGGCACCAACGGCGACCCGCACAGCGGAAGTTACGTGACGCTCAAGTCCGGCCAGGACTACAGCACCGTCATCGAGACCACCGACGCCACCGCCCCGACCACCCTCAACCTCACCGTGACCGGCGGCCTGTCCACCGGCACGGTACACGTCTGGGCGACCAACATGGCGTCGACCGACCCGAGTCAGTGGTTCCTGCACACCCAGGACATCACCCCGCAGAACGGCGCGTACTCGCTCACCGTCCAGCCGGGCTACCTCTACACCGTGACGACCACCACCGGCCAGGGCAAGGGCACCGCCGTGCCGCCGGCCCGCAGCGCCTTCCCGCTGCCGTACACGGCCGACCTCAGCACCGCCACGACCGGCGCCCCCGTCCCGTACTTCCACGACTGGGCGGGCGCCTTCGAGACCGCCCCCTGCCCGACCGGCGCCGGCACCACCACCTGCGCGCGCCAGGTCCTCACCACCGCACCCATCCCGTGGCACACCGACATGGGCTACACCCCGCTCACGCTGGTCGGCGACCCGAACTGGACCAACTACCGGGCGGGCGTGGACGTGCAGCTGGAGCAGTCCGGTTCGGCCGAACTGCTGGGCCGCCTCGACCACATCGACCACGACCACGCCGCCTACCACCTGCAGATCACCACCGGCGGCAGCTGGACCCTGTTCACCGAGAACACCTCCGGCGCCGACACCACCCTGGCCGCCGGCAGCTACACCGGCGCCGGCCCGGGCAGCTGGCACAACCTGCAACTGGCCATGCAGGGCCCGACGATCACCGCCTCGGTGGACCACGTCCAAGTCGCCTCGGTGACCGACTACAGCCACCAGGTGGGACAGCTGGGCCTGGGCGTCGGCGGCTTCCAGAACGCCGACTTCGCCAACCTCGCCGTCACCGCGCTGGCCGGCCCGGCCGTCAACAGCCTGGTCAACGTCAACAGCGGGATGTGCCTGGACGTCACCGGCTCCTCCACCACCGACGGCGCCCAGCTCGTCCAGTGGACCTGCGGCGCGGGCAAGCCCAACCAGCAGTGGCAGCTCGTCCCGGTCGCCGCCGGCACCTACCAGCTGGTGTCCGTCAACAGCGGCAAGTGCCTGGACGTCACCGGCGGCTCCACCACCGACGGCGCCCAGGTCATCCAGTGGACCTGCGGCACCGGCAAGCCCAACCAGCAGTGGCAGCTCGTCCCCGTGGCCGGGACCGGCGCCGACCAGCTGGTCTCGGTGAACAGCGGCAAGTGCCTGGACGTCACCGGCAACTCGCAGACCGCCGGCACCCCGGTCATCCAGTGGACCTGCGGCACCGGCAAGCCCAACCAGCAGTGGACCACGGCCTGAGGACCGCTCGCCGGCCCACCGGTGCGGCCCCGGGCCGGACGGACTGACGGTCCGTC
>NZ_JBHYKG010000221.1:0-14491 GCF_042741245.1 Kitasatospora sp. NPDC058965 | reverse complement strand
TGTATGTAAAAGAATCTGGGCGGGGTGCCGAAAACCCGGGGTTTTCGGCACCCGGCCATGATTCCGGTGGCGCGCCGGGCAATTCTTGTGGCGCGTTCTGCTTTTCTGCTGCCGTTCGTTCCCGCCAGTGCGGGCGGCCCCCACCTGTCGCGCGCGCCACGGGGGCGGGCAGGGCAGGGCTGGGCGGGGTCGGCGGGGTTGGGTGCGGCCGGGCAGGGCGGGGTGCCGCCGGGCAGCGCGGGGCGAGGCGCGGAGGGGCGTGGCGTGGAGGAACGAAGGCATGGCAGTACCGCGCCCGGTGGATCGGGGTGGCCGCGTCCCGGGTCAGACCGGTGCGCCCGTGCCCTCAGACAGGGTTGACCGTGCCTTCAGGCAGGATTGACCAGGCCTCAGGCGGGGTTGACCGGCCAGCTCATCCGGATCAGGCCGCCGTCGTCGTCCCGGCCGACCTCGACGTCCTCGACCAGTCCGGTGATCACCGCGAGCCCGAGCGCGTCGTCGGAGACCTCGGGGCCCTCGCCCGACTCGCCGCCGGACGCAGCCAGCTCGCTCAACGAACCGGCGCCGTCGCCCACCTCGATGACGAAACGCTTCTCCTGGTCGATCAGCGCGACCCGGACCGCTCCGCCGCCGTCACCGTGCTGGTGCAGCCCGACCGCGCGCGAGCACGCCTCGCCGACGGCCAGCCGGACCTCGTCCAGCACGGACTCGTCCACGCCCGCGCGTCTGGCCACCGCCGCCGCCACCAACCGTGCCGTCCGCACGTGTTCGGGAAGGGCGCTGAATCGCAGTTCGACGGTTGCCATCTCTCCCTCTCGGGGTCCTCTGCGCTGTCTCGGGGTCGTCGCGCCGAGCTGAGTGTGCTGCTGCAAGCCTGTTGCGCGCCTGGGTGTGGCCGGCCGGGTGGTGCCGACCGGGTGCCACAGGCTGGGTGCTACGAAGTGCTACGGACCGGGTGTCACGCACCCCGGGGTGAGGAGCTGGTGGTGCTGCCGCGCCGACCGCCGACTGATCCGGTCTCCCGGGCCGCACCGGCCTCTTCGCTGCAGCCCGCTGCACCCCTGGCACCCTGACGGTGCGCCAGGTACGCCGGGTGCTCCGAGCCTCCTCGGCCGACTGGTCTTCCCTTGCGTCCGCCGAGCCGCAAGGGCCGCCCGGGGGCGGTGTTCAGGCCTGGGACGCCCGCTGGTTCGGGGCGACCCAGGCCTGCCTGCTCAGTCGGTCGACTCGACGGCCTCCTCGACCGAGCTGTGGATCGGGAACACCTTGGTCAGACCGGTGATCCGGAAGATCTTGAGAATGCGCTCCTGGGTGCAGACCAGACGGAGCGAGCCCTCGTGCGCTCGGACTCGCTTCAGGCCACCCACCAGGACACCCAGACCGGTCGAGTCCAGGAAGTCGACGCCCTCCATGTCGACGACCAGGTGGTAGCTGCCGTCGTTGACGAGCTCGACCAGCTGCTCCCGAAGCTTAGGGGCGGTGTACACATCGATCTCGCCGCCAACCTCGACGACCGTGCGGTCGCCGACGGTACGGGTCGACAGGGACAGGTCCACGGAACCTCCAGCACCTTGCCTTGCTACGTCACATTGCGTTCTACGGCGAGTCGAGCGGCTTCGGCAGCCGCACGGTGCCGACCCCGCTCTGACGGTCTCCACCGCCGGTCTCCACCGCGCGAACGGTCTCCACCGCATGGTCGAGCGACCGGCTCAGGTGCCGCCGGTCCGGCCATCTGGCCGCCACCGCATCATTCAACCACCTGGCAGCATGCCCGCACGATGGCTTGCCGCGATTCTCCGTCACTCCAGTGACACACTGGGTCTCCATGCCGCCCAGCCATCGCCCGCCCGAGGCCCTGCTCGACTCCCTGGTCAGGACCAGGGACCGCTCGGACCGACTCACCCATACGGAGCATCTCCCCGCGCGCCGGGCCCGACATGCCGCGTGGCCGGGCGCGATCCGCCCGGAGATCCAGGACGCCGCCCGCGAACTCGGCGTGACCCAACCCTGGGCACATCAGGCAGAGGCGATGAATCTGGCCAAAGCCGGTCAAACTGTGGTGCTCGCCACAGGGACCGCCTCGGGCAAGTCGCTCGGCTACCTGGCGCCGGTGCTCAGCGACCTGCTGGACGGCACCGAGGCGCCCAACGGCCGCGGGGCGACCGCCCTGTACCTGGCCCCGACCAAGGCGCTGGCCGCCGACCAGCGGCGCCGGGCCGCCGAGCTGGCACCGGCCCGGGTCCGGGCCGCCCTCTACGACGGCGACACCCCGCTGCAGGAACGCGAGTGGGTCCGCCAGTACGCCTCCTACGTGCTCACCAATCCGGACATGCTGCACCGGGGCATCCTCCCGGCCCACCCCCGCTGGTCCTCCTTCCTCAAGACGCTGCGCTACGTCGTGGTGGACGAGTGCCACACGTACCGGGGCGTCTTCGGCTCGCACGTCGCCCAGGTGCTGCGGCGGCTGCGGCGGATCTGCCGGCGGTACGGCTCCGATCCGGTCTTCCTGCTCGCCTCCGCCACGTCCGCCGATCCGGCCGCCGCGGCCGAGCGGCTCACCGGCCTGCCCGCCGTGGCCGTGACCGAGGACGCCTCACCGCGCGGCCCGATGGTCTTCGGGCTCTGGGAGCCGCCGCTGACCGAGCACGTCGGCGAGCACGGCGCCCCGGTCCGGCGGACCGCCACCACCGAAGCCGCGTACCTGCTGACCGACCTGGTGGCAGAAGGCACCCGCACCGTGGCCTTCGTCCGCTCCCGGCGAGCCGCCGAACTGGTCGCGCTGCAGGCCCAGGACAACCTGGACAGCGGGCTCGCGAGCCGGGTGGCGGCCTACCGCGGCGGATACCTGCCCGAGGAGCGGCGGGCACTGGAGCGGGACCTGTACTCGGGGCGACTGCTCGGTCTGGCGTCGACCTCGGCGCTGGAGCTCGGGGTGGACGTCTCCGGCCTCGACGCGGTGCTGCTGGCCGGCTACCCGGGCACCCGGGCCTCGCTGTGGCAGCAGGCCGGCCGGGCCGGGCGCGAGGCCCAGGGTGCGCTGGCCGTCCTGATCGCCCGGGACGATCCGCTGGACACCTACCTGGTGCACCACCCCGAGGCCCTGTTCGCCCGGCCGGTCGAGGCCACCGTGCTGGATCCGGACAACCCGCACGTCCTGGCCCCGCACCTGTGCGCCGCGGCCGCCGAACTGCCGCTCGGGCCCGAGGACCTGAAGCTCTTCGGCCCCTCGACCGAGCAGTTGCTGCCCGTCCTGGAGCAGCGCGGCCTGCTGCGCCGCCGCTCCGACGGGGCCTGGTACTGGACCCGCCGGGAACGGGCGGTGGACTCGGTCGACCTGCGCGGCAGCGGCGGCAACCCGGTCCAGATCGTCGAGGAGTCCACCGGCCGCCTGCTGGGCACGGTCGACGCCGCAGCGGCGCACACCACCGTGCACACCGGCGCCGTCCACCTGCACCAGGGCCGCACCTACCTGGTCCGCGATCTCGACCTGGACACCTCCGTCGCCCTGGTCCAGGCCGCGAACCCGTCGTACACCACCGCCGCGCGGGACACCACGGCCATCTCGGTGCTGACCACCGACGAGACGGTCGCCTGGGGCGAGGCCACCCTCAACTTCGGGTCGGTGGAGGTGGTCAACCAGGTCGTCAGTTACCTGCGCAAGCGGATCGCCACCGGCGAGGTGCTCGGCGAGACCAAGCTGGACCTGCCGCCCAGGACCCTGCGCACCCGTGCGGTCTGGTGGACCGTCACGGAGGAGCAGCTGCTCGACGCCCTGGTCCCCTTCGACCAGCTCCCCGGTGCGGCGCACGCGGCGGAGCACGCCTCGATCGGCCTGCTGCCGCTCTTCGCCACCTGCGACCGCTGGGACATCGGCGGGGTCTCGGTGCCGCTGCACCAGGACACCCTGCTGCCGACGGTGTTCGTCTACGACGGGCACCCGGGCGGTGCCGGGTTCGCCGAGCACGGCTTCCGGCACGCGGTGCGCTGGCTGACCGCGACCCGGGACGCGATCCGGGCCTGCGAGTGCGAGCGCGGCTGCCCGTCCTGCGTGCAGTCGCCCAAGTGCGGCAACGGCAACGACCCGTTGGACAAGGCCGGGGCGATCCGGCTGCTCTCCACGCTGCTCGCCGGAGCACCGCGGCCGGCGCAGGCCGAGGCCGATGCCGAGGCCGAGGCCGAGGCCGAGGGGCCGGGAGGGGCGAGCGACGGGGACGGCCTCGGGGACGGCAACGAGGCGGACGGCGAGCGGGGCTGACGGTTGTTCGGCCGCTTGCGAGCGGGCCCGGGCCGCGAGCACGCCGGCCTCCCATTCGTCGGTGCCGCCGAACGACCACACCGGCCCGGCCCGGGCCCGCGCGGTGGCGGGCCCGATCGGCACCCGCAGGCCGCGCACCGGTGCCCGGACCTCGACCTCGACGCTGTCCGTACCGAGGTCCACCGAGCAGGAGGCCAAGGCCGTCCGGTGCGCCGCGGCGATGACCGCCGCCCGGCTGCAGCCGCCGTCGGCGTCCAGCAGCAGCCGGTCGGCGGCCGCCAGTGCGGCGAGGTCGGCGGCGGACTCGGCCCGGTGCCGGGCCGCCAGCACCGCGCCCAGCGACAGGGTCAGTCCGAAGACCGTGCAGACGAGCAGGGACAGTGCGACGCCCCAGAGCGTGGCCGAGCCGCGCTCCGGGTCCCGCGCCGACAGGCCGTCAGGACCGCCCCGAACCACCGTCGGCCGCCGCCCGGGGTCGACCCGTCGGCTGCGGCCCGTCACAGCGCCTCCCGCCCCACGGTGTCCTCCCGGGTGGCCACCGCGTCCGCCGACACCCGCAGTGAGAGCACCGGGGCGAGCCGGCCCAGCCCCGGACTGTTCGCCGCCACCTGCACCCGCACGGTGTCCGCGGACGCCACGACCTCGACCGCGGCGCCGGGCGGCGCGACCGCCTGCGCGAGGTCGACCGCGTTGCCGTCCCCCCTGGCCGCGGCTCGGGCCGCCACCCGGGCCGCGTCGATGCACCGCAACTGCGCCGCCGCCGTCAGCACACCCCAGATCAGCATCGCCATCAGCAGGACCAGGGTGGGCAGCACCACCGCCGTCTCGGCCGTCACGAACCCGGCGTCCGGGTCGCCCGCGCCGGTCCGGCCCCGCTCGCCGGACCGGCGCCGGAGCCCCTCGGGCCGCCGCCGGGACTCCTCGGGCCACCGGCCGGGCGCGGCGGGCCGCCGGGCGACCCGCCGAGCACGGGGCCGGTGCGGCCGCGGCTCGGCGGGTGCCGGCGTCGCCGGGTCGGGGCTGCGGTCAGACCGCATGGAGCGCCCGGTCCAGCAGATCGGTCAGCGCTCCCGTCACCGAGCCGCCCGTGATCACCTTGTAGAGGAGCGCCGCGAACCCGCACGCGGCGACGGTGCCGATGGCGTACTCGGCCGTCGACATCCCGGCATCCCCCGCGCCGGCGAACCGGCGGCCGGGCCAACCGCAGAGCCGTGTCAGGCCTCGCCACAGGGCCCGGCGCCGCCGGTGCCGGGCGCCCGGGGGCGGCGGCTGCGGCCCGCCGAGCACGCAGGCCACCGGACCGAGTCCGTCCTCGGCACCCCGGGGCCGCGGCACCCGGGCGGCGCCGGCCTGCGTGGCGGTGGCGCTCTCGCCCGCGGGCGCCGAACCGGGCCCGCGGGCGTGGCGGTTGTGCGCCGGGAACGGGGCGAAGCTGATGATCGGCGCGAGGTCGGTCGAGCAGTGCTTCATGGCGGAGCGCTTCATGGTGGGGTGCTTCATGGCGGGGTGCTTCATCGGGTGTTCCCTTCCTGACACGGTCGGGCCTGTGCGGCCCGCCGTCCGAACGAGGTGGTCAAGCGTCAGATCCGTTGGGTGAAGGCCGATGCCAGCCCGATCACGACCGGCACGATCCCGGTCAGCACGAAGGCCGGCAGGAAGCAGAGGCCCAGCGGGGCGGTGGCGAGCACACCCGCGCGGCGCACCCGGGCGTGTGCCGCCCGCGACGCAGCGGCGCGCTGGGCGACCGCCACTCCGGTCAGCGGCCCTGCCGGTGGTGCGCCACTGACCGTCGTGCGGACCAGGCAGTGCGCGAGCGGGGCCAGCACCGGGCAGTCCTCGCCGAGCCGGGCCCAGCAGGCGTCCGGCGGCGCGCCCAGGGCCAGTTCGGCCGCGACGGCGGCCAACCGGAGCTCCATCGGTCCGCCGATCGTCCGGGCGACCGCCCGGGCCGCCTGCGGGGGCGAGGCGGAGGAGCCCAGGCACGCTGCCATCAGCTCCGCGGTCAGCGGAAGTTGGGCGAGCAGTACGGCCTGCTCGCGAGCCGCCCGCCGCCGGTCGGCGCTCCCGAGCCACGGGAGCCCGCGCCACAGCCCCAGGCCCACCAGGAGGCCTGCCGCCAGACCGACCGCGCCCGGCGACCAGGCGGCGATCAGCAGTCCGACGGCCAGCGGCAACAGGCCCCGCTCGGCGAACCGCCGTGGCCTGCCCAGCGGGACGGCGCTACCCGCGCGCCGCCGACCGCGGGGCCGACCCGGCCGACCGTCCGGTGCCCAGCGCGCGATCCGCCGCCCGGTCCGGCGGCGGAACCGCCGCCGGCCCAGCACTGCAAGACAGAGGGCAGGGGTGAAGCTCGCCGTCACCAGGGCCAGGGGCAGCAGCACCGAGGCCGGGGCGGGCGCGAAGGCCCCGATCCTGCCGATCACGGCCACACCTGCGCGGGCGCGGTGTCGAACCGGTGGCCGCGCACCCGGTCGGGGCGGCCGGTGCAGCGGCGCAGCCGCGCTCCGGCACGACCCCGCCCCCTGCCCGTGGCCCACCCGGCCCGGCCGGAAGAGGGCCGCGCAGGACGCGCGTTGACGCCGCTTCGGCAGGGACCGCGCCGATGGGGCCGCGGCGGTCGCCGCCGGTCGTCAGGGCTGTCCGGAGCGTCCGGCGAAGCCGCCTCCGGGCCGGTGCGCCGCCGGTCCGACCGCGCCGCCGTGCCCGCGCTGATCCCGAGGTCGGCGAGCGCCTGCCGGACGATGCGGTCCGTCCACATCAGCCCCGCCGCCTCCAACAGGGCGCCGGCGACCAGGCAGCCGATGCCCAGCGGCGTGCGCAGCAGGATCCGCTCCGGAGCCGCGCCGAGCAGCGAACCCAGCGCCAGCCCACCCAGTGGCAGTGCGGCCAGCATGGCCGCCGTCGTGCGCGGCCCGGTCAGTTCGCTCCGGATCTCCTCCTGGAGCGCCCGGTCGGCCCGCAACGCCTCCGCCACCTGGTCGAGGGCACCGGCCAGACCGGTCCCGCTGTCCGTGGTCACCTGCCAGCAGGCGGCGACCGCGCTGGCGCCGCCCCCGCCGGGCAGACCGGCCAGCCACCGCAGGGCTGCCGGCACGTCAGCTCCGTACCGACCGGCCGAGAGCCGGGCCATCGCCTCCGGACCGAGCCGCCGGGCCAGGTCGGCCACCGGCCGACCGGGGCCGGTCACCACGTCCAGCGCCTGCTGCGGCGTCGCCCCGCTGCGCAACTCGCCCGCCAGCGCAGCACAGAGCTCGATGACGGCAGCGGACCTGGCCCGCTCCTGCCGTGCGGCCCGCCTGCCGGAACGCCACCGGGAGCTCGGGTGGGCCAGCAGCAGGGCCGCCAGCGGCGGCAGCGGCGAGTGCAGCGCGAAGCCGACCGGCACCAGCACCGGGAGGAGCAGGAGTTCGCCGACCAGCCAGCGCGGGCGACGCCGGCCCGGCAGCCGGCGCAGCCACTGGTGGCCGCGGCGCAGCAGGGCCTCGGCGGTGTTCGGCCGCCCGAGCACCGACCGGGACCGCCGACGGGCCCGACCACCACCGTTGAGCACCGCCCGGACCACCGCGGCGACCACGAGGAGCGCCAGCACCGGAGCGAGCTGCCACGCCCGCCCGCTCACCGGAGCTCCCCGTCCAGCACGACGCCGCGGGCCGCGCACATCCCGATCAGCTGCGGCCAGCCGGCGCCGCGCGTGACCGCTCCGTCGGCGCCGAAGAGCACGGCGGGCACCGTGACGGCCAGCCCCGCCGCATCGCCCCGCAGCGTGTGCACCTCCGCGATCCGGCGGCGGCCGGTCCGCTGATCCCGCGCCAGGTGGATCACCAGGTCCAGTGCCGCCCGCAGTTGGCTGTGCAGCGCGAGCCGGTCCAGCCCGGCCATCGACCCGAGCGCCTCCAACCGGACCGGCACGTCGGCGGCGGCATTCGCGTGGACCGTGCCGCAGCCGCCCTCGTGGCCGGTGTTCAGCGCGGCCAGCAGGTCCAGCACCTCGACACCGCGCACCTCCCCGACCACCAGGCGGTCGGGGCGCATCCGCAGGGCCTGGCGGACCAAGTCCCGCAGGGTCAGCTCGCCCAGCCCCTCCTGGTTGGGCGGGCGGCTCTGCAGCCGGACCACGTGCGGGTGGTCCGGCCGCAGCTCGGCCGAGTCCTCGGCGATGACGATCCGTTCGCCCCGCCCGACCAGGCCGAGCAGGGCGCTCAGCAGCGTCGTCTTGCCGCAGCCGGTACCGCCGCTGACCAGCAGCGAGAGCCGGGCCCGCAGGATCGCGCGCATCAGCTCGGCCCCGGACTGCGGCAGGGCGCCCGCGGCCACCAACTCCTCGAGGGTGAAGGGCCGCGGGCGGCAGACCCGCAGCGAGATGTGGGTGCAGTCGGCGGCGATCGGCGGGAGCACCGCGTGCAGCCTGGTCCCGTCGGGCAGCCGGGCGTCGACCCAGGGCCGGGCGTCGTCCAACCGCCGCCCGGCGGCCGCGGCCAACCGGTGCGCCAGGTGGCGCACCGCCTCCGCGTCCGGGAAGCCCACCGCGGGCTCCCGGTGCAGGCCCTGGCCGCGGTCGACCCACACCTGGTGGGGCCCGTTGACCAGCACGTCGGTCACGTCCGGCGCGCTGAGCAGTTGGTCCAGCGGGCCGGCGCCCACCAGCTCGGACTGCAGGGTGCGCACCGCGTCCAGCACGTCGTCACCGCCGAGCGGCGGCCGGGCGGCGCGGACCGCGGCGGCGACCTCGGTCGTGGTCGGCGGGGCGCCGGCCTCGGCGAGCCGCAGCCGGACGGCGTCGAGCAGGGCGGTGGCCCGCTCCGGGGCCGGGCCGGGCGCCGCTGCCGCGCGGCGGCGCAGGCCCGGGAGCGCGGGGATCGCCCGCGGCCGGTCGGCACGCCCGCGCGGCGACGGGCGGCGGTGCGGTCGAGGTGCCGCGGTGGTGGTGCTCATCGGGACGTGCCCCCTTCGGGATCGGGCAGGACTTCGGTCAGGTAGGCCGCGCAGAACCGGGCCAGCGGCCCGGCCGCGCGGTGGCCGGGTGGACGGCCGTGCTCCACGTCGAGGGCCAGGCCCTCCTCGGTCGGCAGCTCACCGGCCAGGGGCAGGCCGAGCCCGTGGCCGATCTCCGCGCTGCGCAGGCCCACCGGCCCCGGCAGCCGGACCACCGCGCGCAGATCGGCGAGGTGGGGTCGGGCCGCGGCGGCCACCCGGCCGGCCGCGGCCATGGCGCGCAGCTCGGCCGGTACGACCAGCAGGCCGGTGTCGGCCTGCCGCAGCGCCTCCGCCACGGCGGGCTCCGGGGTGCGCGGCAGATCGAGCACGACCAGCCCGCCGCGGCGGCGGGCCGCGGCCAGCACCGCGCACATCGCCTCGGCGGAGACGGCGGTGACCTCGCCGCGGTCCCAGGAGAGCACCGCGAGCCCGTGCAACTGCGCTAAGGAGTCGGCCAGTTCGAGGCTGCTCAGCCGCCCGCGCGCGCCTGCCAGATCCGGCCAGCGGAGCCCGTCGCTGGCCTCGCCGCCGAGCAGCACGTCCAGTCCGCCGCCCATCGGGTCGGCGTCGACGAGCGCGGTCCGATGGCCGAGCCGGGCCGCGGTGACGGCCAGGCCGCAGGCCAGGGTGGAGGCGCCGGCGCCGCCCCGGCCACCGAGCACCGCGACCGTCAGCGCGGCGGCGGTGACCTCCTCCACCGCGTCGGCGATCCGGCCGAGCAACCAGGCCTGGGCCTCGGGCAGGTGGACCACCTGCTCCACGCCCAGCTCGACGCCCCGGACCCAGGTCTCGCAGTCCTGCGGGTCCAGCCCGAGGAGCACCACGCCGGGGCGGCGGGGCAGCGCGGCGCAGCGGTCGTACTGGTCGTCGCCGAGCAGCACCAGCGGCGCGCCCGCCCACTGCCGCCGCTCCACCGGGACCGCCCCGGCCAGCTGCGGTTCGGCTCCGACCGCGGCGCACAGCCGGAGCAGGTGCTCGGTGAGCGCCTCGTCCTGGGTGAGGATGAGCGGCGCCGGCGCCGCGGCGCCGTCGGCGGCCGGTCGGTGCTGCTCGCGGAGTGGGATCGGCACGGCTGCCTCCACGGGGTGGGAGGACCGGCTGGCACTGCGTCAGCCGGTCGTCGGTCGGACTGCTTGGCCCTCACAGTCGCGCGCCGCACCGAATCCGTCAGCAGCCTCTTGAATCCCTGTGGATAACCCTGGGGATGTGGATATCCGAACTCACTCGGATGGCCCCGGTTCACTCGTGCGGGGAGTTTGCCCACAACAAATTGACGTAGTTCTCAGAGAGTCCCGGAGAGATCGTCGACCAACTACCCAGGGTGATCGTCAGCGCCCGGCCGAACGGCGGTGGATCCCGTGCGGCGCCCCGCCCCCGCGGCTCGCCGCGCTCACGGGCGGGCGGCTCTTCAGGGCTCAAAATGGCCCCGGACATGCGACGACCCCCGCCGGGGGGGAGAGCGGGGGTCGTCTATCCACAGCCCGACTCGGGGGGGAGGAGCCGGACCGGGTTAGCACGGTCGCGAACGATCCGTGACTTCCATGGTGTACCCGAGCGGCCAGAAACACAAACCAGCGCGCCCCGGGTCCACCGAATGGCCGCGTGCTCACAAGGGCGCTCTATCCTCGGTTCCTGTGGACACCACCGAGAACGCCGACATCGCCGACGGTGCCGAGAACTCCGGGCCGGACACCGCACCGAATGCCGAGTCCGGCGGCGGTCCGGCGACCGTGCCCGTGACGCCCGGGCGCCCCGCAGAGGAGCCTGCCGGACCCGCCGTCCCGGCCGCCGAGCAGCCGGCGGACGAGGCGCCCGCGGGCGACCCGGACAGCGGCGTCCACCCCGAGCCGACCGGCATCGGCGGGCCCGTGCCCCGCACCGCCGCCTTCTTCGACCTCGACAAGACGATCATCGCCAAGTCCAGCGCCCTGGCCTTCAGTCGCCCCTTCTACCAGGGCGGCCTGATCAACCGTCGGGCCGTGCTGAAGAGCGCCTACGCGCAGTTCGTCTTCCTGGTCGGCGGCGCGGACCACGACCAGATGGAGAAGATGCGCGAGTACCTGTCCGCGCTAACCCGCGGCTGGAACGTCCAGCAGGTCCGCGAGATCGTGGCCGAGACGCTGCACGGGCTGATCGACCCGCTGATCTACGAGGAGGCCGCCTCGCTGATCGAGCAGCACCACGCGGCCGGCCGGGACGTGGTGATCGTCAGCAGCTCGGGCTCCGAGGTGGTCGAGCCGATCGGCGCCCTGCTGGGAGCGGACCACGTCATCGCCACCCGCCTGAAGATCGAGGACGGCTGCTACACCGGGGAGATCGAGTACTACGCCTACGCGGAGAACAAGGCCGCGGCCATCCGTGAGTTGGCCGCGCGCGAGGGGTACGCCCTGGCGGAGTCGTACGCCTACAGCGACTCGGTCACCGACCTGCCGCTGCTGGAGGCGGTCGGCCGGCCGTCCGCCGTCAACCCGGACCGCGGCCTGCGCAAGGAGGCGGTGGCCCGCGACTGGCCGATCCTGGTCTTCGACCGGCCGATCGAACTCCACCGCAGGCTGCCGGAGTTCAAGGCCCCGAGCAGCACGGTGCTGGCCGCCGTGGCGGTCGGCACCGCCGTCCTGACCGCCGGACTGGTCTGGCACCTGGCCAGGCGGCGCCGATCGACGGCCTGAGACCGGCCGCTTGGCAGCGGGTGAGCGCACCGTCCGTCAGACAGCGCCTGCCACTGCCGCGAGGTGCTCAACCACCGGGAATCCCGCAAGAGTCCACCGATTCGGGCAAAAGGTAAAGACTTCGCTATTCGAGTTCCGTTTGCCCTGGATCCGAGATACAAAGGACTCACGGCCCGCGAGACCCGGAAGGACCCGAAGAGGTCATACCGACACCGCAGTTCAGGCCCCACGGACCGCGTACTACCTCCGAGCACCCACGTGCAGCCGACCCGTCGATACGGGCCGCCGCACCAGGCGAACGGGCAGGATCCCCGCCTGATGGGCACTTCCGGTGCACGCATGGTCACCCGGAGGGCGTACCAGCGGCGACATCAGCGTTCAGGATGTCGCCGCATCTTTGTGCGCAGCGCCGGAACCGCCCCCGGCGGAACCGGCCCGGCGGGTGCCGCCGGGCCGCTCCGCACTCAGACCATGCCGCGCTGCATCGCCTCGCAGACCGCGGTGCTCTCGCGCACGCCCAACTGCAGCGCCAGCCCGCAGTGCCGGATCCACCGCGCCACACCGTCCGGCGTGCCGGAGAGGTAGCCGGCCAGCGCCCCGCGGTAGGCCGCCGTGCCGAGTTCGACCAGGCCGACCTCGGCCGGGCAGATCGCCTTCGGGTCCAGGCCCTCGGCGATCAGCACGATCCGCTGCGCCGCCCGCGCCACCAGGCCGTTGTGGCTCGCGAAGGGGCGCAGCGCCAGCAGTTCGCCGTGCACCACGGCGGCGACCACCAGCGCCGGCACCCCGCTCCCGACCGTCCCGGCGCGGGCCGCCAGGAGCTGGGCGAGCTGGTCCAGCCGGGCCGCCACCTCCTGGCCCGACGGCGCCGCCGCGAGCTCGGCGCCCGGGAGGTCCGCCGGTGCGGCGGCCGCCGGGCCGGTCGGCGCCGCGACCCCCTCCGCCGGAGCCAGCTCCACCGGGAACAGCTCCTCGGCCGGCTCGTCGCCCCGCCGCGGCCGGCCCGCGGACTCGGCGCCGTCGCCCGCGGCGAGCAGGTGCAGGCGGGCCAGCACCTGCAGCGGCGACGTCCGCCAGACGCTCAGCAGCTGCCCGGCCTCGGCGGAGATCCGCAGCGCGCCGCCGACCGTGCGCTCGTCGGGGCCGGCGCTGAAGTCGCTGCGCCGGCGCACCTCCTCCAACGGCCAGTCGGCGCCGGCCAGCGCGGCCGAGGCCCGGGCGCCGCGGATGGCGGACTCGGCGGTGACCTCGGCGGCCCGACGGCGCATCACCCGGTGCCCGTAGAGCCGATCGACGGCCTTGCGGACCTCGGCGACGGACTCGGACACCCCGGGCAGCTCGGCCAGCGGGGCCAGCGGATCAGTTCCAGTGCTCACCTACCCGAGAGTAACGACCCTCGCGCCCCGCACCCCACAGCAGCCCCGGCATCACCCGTTCGAGGCAATCCTTGCTTCCCTCGGGCGAAGGGCGGTAAACCCCGACTACGATGGCTTTATCGGAGACGATAACGATTATCAACTAGCCCGCCGAGGCCCGCGTGGTGATCGACGGAGCAAGAGCCGGGAGTCCAAGATGAAGATCGCCTTCGTCGGCAAGGGCGGCAGCGGCAAGACCACGCTGTCGGCACTGTTCATCCGCCACCTGGCCGCGACCGGCCGGCCGGTCATCGCGGTGGACGCCGACATCAACCAGCACCTGGGCCCGGCGCTGGGGTTGACCGACGATCAGGCCGCCGGGCTGCCCTCGCTGGGCGCGCACCTGCCGGAGATCAAGGAGTACCTGCGCGGCGGCAACCCGCTGATCCCCGCCGCCGACGCGATGATCAAGACGACTCCGCCCGGCCCGGGTTCGCGCCTGCTGCGGATCGTCGAGGAGAACCCGGTGTACGCGGCCTGCGCCCGGCCGGTGGCGCTGGACGAGGGCTCGGTGCGCCTGATGGTGACCGGCGCCTTCACCGAGGCGGACCTCGGGGTGGCCTGCTACCACTCCAAGGTGGGCGCGGTGGAGCTGCTGCTCAACCACCTGCGGGACGGTCAGGACGAGTACGTCGTGACCGACATGACGGCCGGCTCGGACTCCTTCGCCTCGGGCCTGTTCACCCGCTTCGACCTCACCTTCCTGGTCGCCGAGCCGACCCGCAAGGGCGTCTCGGTGTACCGCCAGTACAAGGAGTACGCGCGGGACTTCGGCGTCGCGCTGCGGGTGGTCGGCAACAAGGTGCAGAGCCCGGACGACCTCGCCTACCTGCGCCGCGAGGTGGGCGAGGACCTGCTGACCGGGTTCGGGCACTCGGAGTGGGTGCGCCGGCTGGAGCAGGGCAGCGAGCCGCCGCTGAGCACCCTGGAGCCGGAGAACCGGGCGGTCCTGGAGCTGCTCCACCGGGAGGCGGACGCCGCGTACCTGCTGCGGGACCCGCGCCGGTACACCGAGCAGGCCGTCCAGTTCCACCTGCGCAACGCGGAGAGCTGGGGGAACGCCAAGACCGGACTGGACCTGGCGACCCAGGTGGACCCGTCCTTCGTGCTGCACGAGCAGCCGACCGGGCACGGGGCGCGCGGCCAGGCCGCCGCGCACGCCTGAGGTCCACCGGCCC
>NZ_JBHYKG010000220.1:0-14518 GCF_042741245.1 Kitasatospora sp. NPDC058965 | reverse complement strand
GGGCAGCGATTCCCGCTGCCCCGGGTGCGCCGAGCAGCTGCGGTCCACGGAGACCGACTCGCAGCGGGAGCGGGGCGGCTCATCGCCGGCCCCGCGTGGTTGTGGATGTTCTCCTGCGGCGCCCCGCCGGCTGCGGCCCCGGCCTCCCAGGTGTGCAGCCGCAGCCTGAACTGCTCCCCGACCAGCAGCACGATCTTCGCGAACCCGTTGGGATGCCGCACCGAACGCCCCGCCACCTCCGCGAACCGCCCCTCGTCCGCCGCGATCCCCGCCACCAACGCCCGGAACACCCGCGGCCGCACCACCTCCGCCAACGCGTCCCCCAACGCCCCCGCCCGCCCGGCCGCGTACTCCCGGACGTACCCGGCGAGGTCCCGCTCCAACTCCGCGATCACCGTGCCCCCTCCCAGTCGCCACGGTCGGGCCACCGGCCCCGGGCCGCCCCGACCGTGGCCCAGGGTAGGCGTGTGAGCTGATCCAGGACATCAAGACGCCGTCGAGATTGCCGGGATCGTGCAGTGCGCCGGTGTCGGTGGCGCTGCCACTCTGTCGCGGGCGGGTTCACGGGGTGTGGACCGGTGGGGGATGACAGAGGCGGGCGAGCGGAGTGCGTGGGTTTCTGGGGGCGGTGACCGGGTTTCCGACCGTGGTCTTCACCTTCGCGCTGATCGTGGTGGTGGGTTACTGGGTGCTGGTGCTCCTCGGGGGGGCGCACCTGCACGGGGCTCGCGGGGGGCACCACGGGCACGGTCACGGGCACGGTCATGGCGGGGGGCGCCATGGCCACGGCGGGCTGCAGCGGGTGCTGGGCCTGGGCGGGGTGCCGATCACCGTGGCCGTGTCGCTCGTCATCGCCTTCTCCTGGTTCACCTCGTTGGCCGGCCGGGTCTGGCTCGGCGGCGGGGGTGGCGGTGGTTGGCTGCTGCCGGCGGCGGTGGCCTGCGGGTGGGTGGGGGCCCGCCTGGTGGTGACGCCGCTGCGGCGGCTGATGCCCGAACCGCTTCCCCCGCCGTCGCGGCTGGACTTCGTGGGGCTCGGCTGCGTGATCCGCACCGGGCGGGTCGGGCCGGACTTCGGCCAGGCCGAGGTGCACGCGGCCGACGGCTCGTCGGCGGTGGTGCAGGTCCGGCAGAGCCTCGACGACGCGGCGGGGCCGGGCGGGGTGCTGCGGTCGGGGGCTGCCGCGCTCATCTACGACTACGACGCCGAGGGCGAGTTCTTCTGGGTCATGCCCGCGCCGACGCCGTCCACGTCCTGACGTCTCGTCATCTCACGGCTTTCGCACGTCAATTCGACCATTCCTGACACAACACAGTCAGTCCAAGGGAACAGCCATGTCTGTCGTCGCCATCGGTGTCGGTGTGCTCGTCGCCGTCCTCCTCCTCATCGGTCTGGGCACGCTGCTGCTCTTCGGCCGGCTGTTCCGCAAGGTGGTCCAGGGCGAGGCCCTGATCGTCACCCGGCCCAAGGGCGTGACCGTCACCTTCACCGGCGCGCTGGTGCTGCCCACGGTGCACCGCGCCGAGGTCATGGACATCTCGGTGAAGGCGATCGAGATCGGCCGGACCGGCCGCGAGGGCATGATCTGCAAGGACAACATCCGGGCCGACATCCAGATCACCTTCTTCGTCCGGGTCAACAAGACCGAGCAGGACGTCGTCAAGGTCGCCCAGGCGATCGGCACCGAGCGGGCCAGCCACCAGGAGACGCTGCAGAACCTGTTCAGCGCGAAGTTCGCCGAGGCGCTGCGCACCGTCGGCAAGCAGCTCGACTTCGCCGACCTCTACACCCACCGCGAGGAGTTCCGGGACCGCATCATCGCGGCCATCGGCACCGACCTGAACGGCTACCACCTGGAGGACGCGGCGATCGACCACCTGGAGCAGACCCCGCTCTCCCAGCTGGACCCGTCCAACATCCTCGACGCCCAGGGCATCCGCAAGATCACCGAGCTGACCGCGCTGGAGCACATCCGCACCAACGACTACCAGCGCAACGAGCAGATGGAGATCACCCGCCAGGACGTGGACGCCCGCGAGGCGGTGCTGGAGCTGGAGCGCCGCCGCGCCGAGGCGGAGATCCGCCAGCGCAAGGGGATCGAGACGCTGCGGGCCCAGGAGGAGGCGGCCACCGCGCAGGTCCAGGAGGAGGAGCGGCTGAAGGCGCAGGGCGCCGCGCTGCGCACCGAGGAGCTGCTGGGCGTCCAGCGCGAGAACCAGCAGCGGGAGATCGCGGTCGCGGAGAAGAACCGCGAGCGGGTGCTCGCGGTGGAGACCGAGCGGATCGAGAAGGACCGGATGCTGGAGGTCGTCAACCGCGACCGCGAGGTGCAGCTGGCCCGGGCCGAGATGGACAAGGAGGTCGAGGCCGAGCGGCGCGGCGTGGCCGAGGTGGTGCGCGAGCGGATCGCGGTGGAGCGCACGGTCGCCGAGCAGGAGGAGGAGATCAAGCGGGTCCGCGTCGTCCAGGAGGCCGAGCGCACCCGGCAGGCCGTGATCATCGCCGCCGAGGCCGAGGCGCAGGAGCAGCTGGTCAAGGACATCAAGGCGGCCGAGGCCGCCGAGCAGGCCTCCCACCTGCGGGCCAAGGAGCAGCTGGTGCTGGCCGAGGCGGGGCAGAAGAGCGCCGAGCTGGAGGCCGTCGCCAACCTGCGCCGGGCCGAGGGCGAGCGGGCGCTGGCGGGGGCCGCCGGTCTGGCGAAGGCCGAGGTGGCGGAGCGTCAGGCGATCGCCGAGGCGGCCGGGGTCCGGGCCCGGCTGGAGGGCGAGGCGGCCGGTCTGATGGAGAAGGCCGCCGCGATCGAGAAGGTCGGCCTGGCCGAGGCCGCGGTCGCCGAGAGCAAGGCCAACGCGGAGGCCGCCGGCATCCGGGAGAAGCTGCTCGGCGAGGCGGCCGGCCTGAAGGAGAAGGCGGCGGCGATGGCCGCGCTGGACGAGGTCTCCCGCTCGCACGAGGAGTTCCGGCTGCGGCTGGCGGCCGACAAGGACGTCCGGCTCGCGGCGCTGGAGGTCCAGGCCAAGGTGGCCGAGGCGCAGGCCTCGGTGCTGGCGGCCGGGCTGGAGAGCGCGGACATCGACATCGTCGGCGGCGACAGCGTCTTCCTGGAGCGGCTGGTCGGCGCGGTCTCCTTCGGCAAGTCGATCGACGGTGCGGTGCAGGGCTCGCAGACCGTCCAGACCCTGGCGGCGGACTGGCTGAACGGCGACAAGAGCTTCAGCGAGGACGCGACCGAGGTGCTGCGGGCGCTGGCGGCCGGCGGTCCCTGGAACCTGGCGCTGCTGACCAGGCTGCTCGGCGGCGGCTCCGGCGACGGGGCGCTGTCGGTGGACCCGGTGCAGCTGGCCGGGGTCAACGGCACCGCGCAGTAGTCGGACGGACCGTCGGGCGGCGGACCGGGCACACGTCGGACAGTCGATCAGGAACAGGAACACGGGACAGAGTGATGGGCGTCGAGGGCGGCACCTACCAGATCCTGCGGGCCCGGCTCGCCGAGCGCGCGGCGGAGCTGGGACGGCGGGCGGCGGAGCTGAACACCCGGCGGGAGGAGGCCTTCGGCTCCCGCACGCTGGAACTGGCGGCCTCCGCCCGGCCGCGCACGGCCGGCGAGGGCACCGCGTGCGGCATCGTCGCGGTCCGGCCCGACGTCCTGCTGCTCGGCAGCACCGCGCCGGACCTCGGCGCCGGACTGCTCTCGCTGCACGCGCCGGACGGCACGGCGCTGGCGCCCGGTGCGGTGCCCGGCCTGCTGGACGACGAGAAGTTCCACCGCGACCTGACCGAACTGCTCCGCTACTACCGCGACGCCCGGCTCGCCGACCTGGTGCGCACGGCCTCGGGGCGGCTGCTGGCCGTCTTCCGGACCGGCGAGAACGACGGCGACCAGCGCGTGCTGAGCTGGCAGCTGACGGACGACCGGGTCGAGTACCTGGGCAACCACGGCGAGCGCGACCTGCCGCAGCCGCCGGTCTACGAGCTGCCCTGGACGACCACCGGGCGCGAGCACCACGACCGCGGGCGGATCCGGATCGAGGGCGGCGGCGGCACGGTCGCCGTCGCCACCACCGGCGGCACCCTCACCGTCCGGGCGCTGCCGGGCGACCGGGTGCTGTTCGAGGAGGACGTCGACGACCCGCTGCAGAGCCTGGCGGACGCCACCGTCGCCTACGCGGAGACCGGACCGCTGCTGCTGCTGCGGATCCGGCCGTACAACGAGGCCGCCGACCGCTACCTGGTCGTCAACTCCCGCACCGGCTCGGTGCGCCGGCAGGACTCGCTGGGCCTGGGCGTCCGGCTGCTGCCGGCCGAGCAGGGCCTGATCTTCCCCGGCGGCTACGAACTGGCCGACGGCAGCCACCGGGCCTTCCGCACCGAGGAGGGGGACGGTCCGGGCGGGCTGCGCTTCGAGGCCGAACTGCCCTCGCCCAACGGCGAGGACCTGCTCTACGTGCTGCGCCGGCCGGGCCGCGCCCAGGTGCTGCTGCTGCCCTGGAACACCGTGCGCCGGGAGGCCGCCGCCGCCCTGCACGGCGCTGCCCACACCCTGCTGCCGGACGGCACGCTGGTGCTGCTGCGGGCGGACCGCGCGCCCGTCCGCACCCACGAACTGCAGCTCTGGCGGACCCCGTTCCAGTCCGCCGACCACGCCGCCGCCCAGCCGGTCGGCGACGGCCCGCTGGCCCGGATCGGCAACGCCGACCTGGTGCGCGGGATCGCCGACTGCCTGGACGTGGTCCGCACCGCGACCGCCGCCGACCAGGACGCCGTGGCGACGGCCTGGGCCGAGCTGCTGCTGGACGCCTGCGCCAAGGCGGCGGACCGCCACTACTGGCTGGCCGACACCGGCCTGCTCGAACCGCTCGACGAACTGCGCGGCGCGGCCGAGCAGGTGGCCGCCGAACAGGCCCGGCTGCGGGCGCTCGCGGGTCGCGCCGCGGAGGCGCTGGAGCGGGCCCGGGAGGAGGCCGCCGGACTGCTTCGCCGCTCGCACGGCGAGCCGCCGGCCGACGCCGACGCCTGGACGGCGCTGCTCGCCGAGCTGCGCCGGGCCCAGGGCCGCACCCGGACGCTGCGCGAGCTGCCCCAGGTCGACCTGACGGCGCTGGACCGGGTCGAGGCCGAGCTGGCCGCCGAGCTGACCGCCGCGACCGAGCGGGCGTTCGCCTACTTCGCCGGTCCCGACGCCTTCGCCGCGCCGCTCGCCGCGGCCCGGGAGGCCGCCGAGGCCGCCGAGTCGGCGGCCACCGCCGCCGACGCCGCCCGGCTCGACGACCGGCTGACCGCGCAGGCCGAGGCCCTGGCCACCGTCACCGACCTGGTCACCGGCGCGGTCGCCACCGACCCGGCCGCCGGCACGGCCGTGCTGCTGGCCATCGGCGAGGTGCTGGCGGCCGTCAACCGGGCCCGCGCGGTGCTGGCCAACCGCCGCCGCGCGCTGCTCGACGCCGAGCACCGGGCCGCCCACGCGGCCGAGTCGGCGCTGCTCGCCCAGGCGACCACCGCCGCCCTCGCCGCCTCCGACACCCCGGCGGCCTGCGACGACCAGCTGGCCCGGCTGCTGCTGCGGGTGGACGCGCTGGAGGCCCGGTTCGCCGAGGCCGAGGACCTCGCCACCGAGCTGACGGTGCGTCGGGAGGAGATCCGGCAGGCCTTCGCCGCCCGCCGGCAGACCCTGCTGGACGAGGCCGCCGCCCGCGCCGACCGGGTCGCGGCCGCCGCCCGCCGTGCGCTGGCGGCGCTGCGCCGCCGGCTCGGCAGGCTCGGCTCGGCCGCCGACATCCACGCCGCGCAGGCCGCCGACCCGATGGCGGTCCGGGTGCGGGCCGCGGCCGAGGAGCTGACCGGGCTCGACGACCAGGTCCGCGCTCAGGAGCTGACGGACGCCCTCACCGGCGCCGTCCGCACCGCGCTGCGCGACCTGCGCGACCGGGCCGACCTGTCCGCGGACGGCGGTGCGAGCGTACGGCTGGGCCGCCACCGGTTCGCGGTGCGCCGCGAACCGGTCGAGCTGACCCTGCAGCCCGACGGCGACGGCCTCGCCTTCCTGGTCACCGGGACCGGCTACCGCCGGGCCGCGCAGCTGCCGCAGCTGCTGACCGGGCGGGAGTTCTGGACCCAGCCGCTGGTCAGCGAGTCCCCCGCGCTCTACCGGGCCGAGTACCTGGCCGCCGCGCTGCTGCCGACCGCCACCGCGGAGCCGCTGCTCGACCAGGTCCGCCGGGCCGCCGAGCGCGCCTACGACGAGGGCTACGAGCGCGGCGTCCACGACCACGACGCGGCGCTGCTGCTGGCGGCGCTGTTGCGGCTGCGCGGCGCGGCCGGGCTGCTGGAGCACCCCGGCGAGGTGCGCGCCGCCGCGCAGCTGTTCTGGGCCCACGGCGCACCGCAGGACCGGCGGGCCGGCTGGCAGCGGCGCGCCCGCTCGCTCGCGCTGGCCGGCACCCACTTCGGCGCCGCCGCGACGGCCGCCGCCCGAGCCGCCCTCGCCGCCGAACTCGCGGCATCGCTGGCGGAGTTCGCGACCGGCCTGGACCTTGCGCCGACCCTGGCGGCGCCCGCCGGCGGCTACCTGGTCGCCGAACTCGCCGACCCGCACGAGGGCTTCGCGGCCGGCGCCGCCGCCCGCGCGCTGCTCGACGGCTTCCGGCAGACCGCGGCCGGGCCCGCCCTCGCCGCCGACCTGCGGGCGCTGGCCACCGACCTGCCCGCCCGCCATCAGCTCGCCACCGCCTGGCTCGGCGCCTACGCGGGCACCGTCGGCGGCCAGGACGCCGGAACCGAGGCGCCCGCCGACCCCGAGGGCCTGGCCGAGGCCGTCGCCCAGCTGTGCGCGCCCGAGCTGGCGCGCTACCCGGTCGACGCCCCGGTCGGCGAGACCGTCACCGGCCTGCTCGGCGCCCACCCGCGGGTGCGGGACGGCCGGCTGACCGTCCGGATCGACGAACTGCCGAGCCGGGCAAGGGTGTTCCGCGAGGAACGGGCGCCGGCCTTCCGGGCCTTCCAGCGCCGGCGGGCCGAGCTGCTGGACGGCGAGCGGACCCGGCTGCGGCTGGACGACTACCGGCCCCGCCCGCTGGCCGGCTTCGTCCGCAACCAGCTGATCGACCAGGTCTACCTGCCGATGGTCGGCGACAACCTGGCCAAGCAGCTCGGCACCCTGGACAGCACCGGCGGCGCCGACCGCAGCGGCCTGCTGCTGCTCCTCTCCCCGCCCGGCTACGGCAAGACCACGCTGCTGGAGTACGTCGCCGACCGGCTCGGCCTGCTCATGGTCCGGGTCGACGGCCCGGCCCTCGGGTCGGCCACCACCTCGCTCGACCCGGACCGGGCGCCCGACGCCGCGGCCCGCCGCGAGGTGGAGAAGATCGTCTTCGCCCTGGAGGCGGGCAGCAACGTGCTGCTGCACGTGGACGACATCCAGCACGTCTCGGCCGAGCTGCTGCAGAAGTTCATCCCGCTCTGCGACACCCAGCGCCGGATCGAGGCGGTCAGCGACGGCGTCGCCCGCAGCTTCGACCTGCGCGGGCGCCGGTTCGCCGTCTGCCTGGCCGGCAACCCGTACACCGCGAACGGGGAGCGGTTCGAGATCCCGGACATGCTCGCCAACCGCGCCGACGTGTGGAACCTGGGCGAGGTGCTGACGGCGCACCAGCAGTTGTTCGCCCTCTCCTTCCTGGAGAACGCCTTCGCCGCCAACCCGGTGCTGGCCCCGCTGGCCGGCTCCGACCCGGCCGACCTGCGCCTGCTGGTCGCCCTCGCCGACGGCGATCCCACCGCCCAGGCCGACCAACTCGGCCGGCCGGTGCCGGAGCTGGACCGGGTGACGGCCACGCTGGCCCGCCTGCGCCGGGTCCAGCGCACCGTGCTGACCGTCAACGACGCCTACATCGCCTCCGCCGCCCAGCAGGAGGCCACCCGCACCGAGCCCGCCTTCCTGCTCCAGGGCTCCTACCGCACCATGGCGCAGCTGGCCGCCCGGCTCGACCCGGTGCAGAGCGAGGCGGAGGTCGAGGCGCTGCTGGACGACCACTACCTGGCGGAGGCCCGCACCCTCGGCAACGCCGCCGAGGCCAACCTGCTCAAGCTGGCCCGGCTGCGCGGCCGGGCCACCGCCGAGCAGACCGCCCGCTGGCGGGCGCTGTGCGCGGGCTACGGCTCCGACGACCGGTCGGGCCAGCGCAGCAGCCTGGCGCCCAGCACCGCGGTCTCCAGCGTGTAGCGCTGCAGCGCGTCGTCGGGGTCGAGGCCGGTCAGCCGCACGATGTGGGCGATCCGGTAGGCGAAGGCCCGCACGCTCAGTCCGAGTCGGCGGGCCGCCTCGGCCGTGACGTACCGCGAGTCGGCGTAGGCGGACAGCGTCTCCAGCAGCGGGCCCGCGCCGCCGCGCGCCTGGCGCAGCGGGCCCAGCACGCCGCGCACCAGCTCGTCCAGCGCCTCGCGGTCGCGCAGCAGCACCGGCAGCACCAGCAGGTCGGCCGCGTGCAGCAGTTGCTCCGGCAGGCCCAGCTGGTCGGCCTGCTCCAGCGCGGAGCGCGCCTCCTCGTAGGAGTGCAGCACCCCGCCCGGCCCGCTGTGCGAGCGGCCGACCGCCACCCGGCGGCCCGGCGTCAGCTCCGCGAACGCCTTGACCACGGCGGCCTCCCCCGGCCCGGACGGCACGATGCACACCAGCCGCCCGTGCTTGACCGCCAGCAGCACCTCCTGCTCGCCGAACCGGCCCAGCAACTGCCGCTCCAGACCGCGCACCTGCGGATCGCCGAGGTCGTAGCCGTCGCCCCCGGCGACCGCCACCACGTGCGCGCAGGCCAGGTTGAGCCCGAACCGCTCGGCGTGCTCGGCCAGTCGGCCGACGTCGCTGCGGCTGCTGAGCAGGTCCGCGACGAACTGCCGCCGGCCGGCCTCCTCGCGGCGCAGCCGCTCCCGGTAGGCCCGGCCGTGCCCGTCGGCGATCGCGGCCACCCCCGCCCGCAGCGCCGCCATCGACGCCGCGGTCACCGGCCGGCCCTCCCAGGCCTGCCCGGTCACGGCCAGCCGCTCGTCGACCAGTTCCGCGAGCCCGCGGCCCTCCTCGGCGGCCCGGTCGCCGTACCCGCGCAGCGCCTCCAGCTCCTCGCGCCGCAGCCGCCGCCCGCTCTGCGCCACGTCCGCCAGCACCCGCGCCCAGGTGCCGTCGTCGAACGGCACCACCACCTGCGAACCAACCCCGACGGTGGTCAACTCCCCGCTTCTCCCCCCACGCCCACAGCGACAGCGACGCGCCAGCGTACCCGCTGCACCGTGGACGCACGAAGGTCGGCCGTCAGTCCGGCGCCGGCAGCGCCAGCTGCACCACCGTGGTCGGGTGGTTGCGGCTGACCAGCAGGCCGCGGCCCGGCGGGCGCACCGAGGCGCGCTCGTTGCCGATCAGCACGCCCTCGCGCGGGTCGCCGGAGAGCAGCAGACCGGCGGCGCCGAGTTCGCGGGCCCGGCCGAGCAGCGGTTCGCTCAGCTGGGTGCGGCTGGAGCCGGCCACCCGGCGGGCGGCGACCAGGTGCAGGCCGATCTCCCGGGACTGCGGGAGGTAGTCCAGCAGCGGCGCCAGCGGGGACTGGCGGGTGCCGCCCACCAGGTCGTAGTCGTCGACCACCAGGTAGAACTCGGGGCCGCTCCACCAGCTGCGCTCGCGGAGCTGGCGCTGGGTCACCGTCGCGGGCGGCAGGCGCTCGGCCAGCTTGGCCACCACCTGCTCGACGTAGACGGTGGCCGCCGCCGAGTCCCCGGCGTAGGCGCCCAGGTGCTCCTCGGGCACGCCGCCGAGCAGGCTGCGCCGGTAGTCGAAGACCACGAAGCGGATCTCGGCGGCGGGGCGCACCGCCGCCAGCTGCGCCATCCACATCCGCAGGAACGAGGACTTGCCGGCGCCGGAGTCGCCGTAGACCAGCAGGTGCGGCTCGTCGCCGTCCAGGTCGAGCCGGACCGGCGCCAGCTCGTCCTCGCCGATCCCGATCACGGGGCTGCGCGACTCCCCTGCGGCGGAGGGCAGTTCACCGACCGTCAGCCGTTCGGGCAGCATCCGGATCGGCTGCGCCGGCGGGCCGGCCCAGCCGGCCGCGATCTTGGCGAGCGCCTCCCGCTGGGCCTCGGCCAGGCCCTCGGTGCCGTCCTGGCCGTCCAGCCGGGGCAGCGCGGTCTGGAAGACCAGCCCCTGCGGGGTCAGCCCGCGCCCGGGTCCGGCCCCCACCAGCTGACGGGCGGCGCGCCGGTTGAGCTCGGAGTCGGCGGGGTCGTTGAGCCGCAGCTCCAGGCGGGCCGAGAACGCGTCGCGCAGCGCCATCCGCAGGTCGGCCCAGCGGTTGGCGGTGAGCACCAGGTGCACGCCGACGTTCAGGCCGCGACCGGCGATGTCCAGCAGTGCCTCGTCGATGCCGTCCACCTCGGCGCGGGCCGCGCCCCAGCCGTCCACCAGCAGGTAGAGGTCGGCGGCCCGGACCTCGGCGGGCAGTTCGCCCGCCTCGCGGCGGCGGCGGAACTCGGCGGCCGCGTCGATCCGCAGCTCGCGGAAGAGCCGCTCGCGCTCGGTGATCAGCTGGGCGGCCTCGGCCAGCGCGCGGCGCACCCGGGGCTGGTCGTGCCGCCCGGCCACCCCGCGCACGTGCGGCGCCGCCTCGAACGGCAGCAGCGAGCCGCCGCCGAAGTCCAGGCAGAGGAACTGCAGTTGGTCGGGGGTGTGGGTGAGCATCGCGGACAGCAGCAGGGTCCGCAGGAAGACGCTCTTGCCGGACTGCGGCGCACCGACCAGGGCCAGGTGGCCCTGCCCGCGGCCGAACTCGGGCACCAGCGGGTACTGCTGCTGGCGCACCGGGACGTCCACCACGCCGACCGGCGACCGCAGGTCACCGCGGTCCGGCCACCACTCGGCCGCCAGGCCGGCGCGCGGGTCCAGCGCCACCGGGCCGGTGAGCGCGTCCAGCGGCAGCGCCGGCGGCAGCGGCGGCAGCCAGACCTGGTGCACCGACTGGCCGGACCGGCAAAGCCGTTCGACCAGCACCTGCATCTCGGTCGGCCCGGCGTGCAGCGGCCGCGGGCGCTCCGGGTTGACCTGGTGCGCGGGCGGGTCGGCCGGCGCCTCGCGCGGCAGGCGCAGCTGGAACGGCACCACGACGGCGCCGGGCCGGCCGGCGCCGGCCGCCCGGTCGGCGGCCGACTCGTGCGGCCCGGAGACGTGCGCCACCCGCAGCCGTTCGAAGACGGCCTCGGCGACCTTCAGGTAGGCGGACCCGGGGATCGGCGGCAGGTGGTAGGCGTCGGGGGTGCCGATCACCGTGCGCGACTCGGCGGCCGAGAAGGTGCGCAGGCAGATCCGGTAGGACAGGTTGGCGTCCAGGCCGCGCAGCCGGCCCTCCTCCAGACGCTGCGAGGCCAGCAGCAGGTGCATGCCCAGGCTGCGGCCGACCCGGCCGATCTGGCCGAACAGCTCGATGAAGTCCGGGCGTCCGGTCAGCAGCTCGCCGAACTCGTCGACCACGACCAGCAGGTAGGGCAGCGGCTCCAGCGGCCGGCCGTCCGGGCCGGGCCGGCCGGCGGCGCGGCGCAGCTGGTACTCCCGCACCGAGTCGAGGTTGCCCGCGTCGCGCAGCATCCGCTGGCGGCGCTGCTGCTCGCCGACCAGCGCGTCGCGGACCCGGTCGACCAGCGCCAGGTCGTCCACCAGGTTGGTGATCAGGCCCGCCACGTGCGGCAGTTCGGTGACCCCGGCGAAGGTGGCGCCGCCCTTGAAGTCGATCAGCACCAGGCTGAGCAGCTCCGGCGAGTGGGTGGTGGTCAGCCCGCTGACCAGGGTGCGCAGCAGCTCGCTCTTGCCGGAACCGGTGGCGCCGACCACCAGGCCGTGCGGGCCCATACCGCCCTGCGCCGCCTCCTTGAGGTCGAGCAGCAGCGGCTGGCCGGCCCCGTCGAAACCGATCGGCACCCGCAGCACGGCCTCCTGGTCGGGCTCCACCCAGTGGTCCTCGGGGTCGAAGTCCGCCAGGTCGGGGATGCCCAGCAGGGCCGGCAGCGAGACGGTCTGGGCCAGGATCTCCTCGCCCTCGGCCGACAGCCGCAGCGGGGCGAGCGCCCGGGCGACCGCCTCGCACAGCTCGGCCTCCGGCTGGTCGGCCACCGCCTGCTCGACCTGCACCACCTGGTCGGCGCGCCGGGCCTCCACGGTCAGCCCGCCGTCCCGGTCCACCCGCACCCGCACGTCGGCCCGGCTCGGCTCGTCCGACTCCCGCTCGACCACGCAGACCACGGTGATCGCGGTGCCGGGACCGGCCGCCTCCAGCAGTTGGACCGCGGCGGCCGACCGGGCCCAGACGGTGCGCGGGTCGTAGCGGTCCAGGAAGACCACCAGCCGCCGGCGGGTGTCGGGCGCGCCGCGGTCGCCCAGCGGCGTGCGCCGCCCGGCCTGCTCGCGGGCGGCGGCCAGTCGTCGCTGGAGGTGGTCGGCCAGCCCCTCGAACTCCTCGGCGACCAGCGGGGTGACACCGGCCGGGCCGGGCGGCGGGGCGTCCTGGTCCTCCGGCTCGTGGGTGTGCGGCAGCCACTTGGCCCAGTCCCAGTCCTCGCCGCCGGTGACCACCGCGATCGCCACGTCGTCGGGGGCGTGGCCGACCGCGAGCTGGCAGAGCACCGCCCGGGCCAGCGCCCGGGCCCGGGCGGCGGGGCCGAGCACGCTGACCACCCCGGCCCTGCCGAGGTCCACCACGGCGGGCTGCTGGCCGACCGTGGACATCGAACCGATCAGCTGCTCGGCCGCGGTCCTGGCCCGCTGGTCGTACTCCACCGTCGGGTCGGTGCGGCCGGCCAGCCGGATCGGGGTGACCAGCGGTGCCCGCCCGGTACCCAGCCGCACCTGCAGGAAGTCGGGATCGGCGGGGCGGCGCTCCCAGACCCGGCGCCGGCGCGCCGCGATCGCCCGCAGCCGGTACGGCGACGGGTGCCGCCAGGCCGCCACCACCCGCTGGTCGGCCGCCACCTGACGGGCCGTGCGGCGCACCTCGATCAGGTGCTCCAGGTAGCGGTCGCGGGCCGCGGTCCGCGCCTTGCGCTGGGTGCCGCGCAGCTGCATCCGCACGCCCACGGTCACCCCGACCGACAGCAGCACGAAGGCGATGCCGAGCAGGATCAGCATCTTGCGGCCGGCCACGATCATGTAGCCGGCCATGCTGATGCTGGACAGCAGCGGCATCAGCAGCATCACCCAGGAGGCGTTGGAGTCCTTGCCCGGCGGCTGCGGCGGCGCGGCCAGTACGACCGGGTCGGTGGGCAGCTGCGGCGGCAGCACCCGGGCCGGGCGGTGGAAGACCACGCGCGACATCAGGCCTCCCGGCGCGGGCGGGGCGGGACCGCGGGGGGCCGGGGGAGCTTCGGCAGCGGCGGCAGCACCGGGCGCCCGGCCCGGCGGATGCCGTCCAGGATGCCGTTCAGCTGCTCGGAGACCGCGCCCAGCTGCTCGGCCCGCTGCTCGACGGCGGTCCGGTGCGCGTGCTGCGCGGCGGTCAGCACCAGTTCGGCCAGCCCCTGCGGGTCCTCCGGGTCGATCACCGCGGGGTCGATCCGCAGCTCGACCAGCAGCCCGTCGGCCCGCACCGCCGCCGTCACCAGTCCACCGGCTGCGTGCCCGGTGGTGCTGCCGCCGGTCAGCTCCTCCTGGGCGAACCGCAGGTCGTCGGCGAGGCGCTGGGCTCGCTGCCGCAGCGCGGCGAAGTCGGGCGGTCCGGTCTCGGGCATGGGCCGGCTCTTTCTCGTACGGGTCGGCTCTTCGGCACGGGCCGACGGCGTGCGTGCTCCCGCCATGCTGGTGGGCGCCCGCCCGGACCTGCCAGGTCCCTGTTCGGGGACAACGGGGAGGGGCCGGCGCCGGGGACCGGGTGTCAGGGAGCGGGTGTCAGGGGCCGGGGTGTCAGGGGGCGGGACGTCAGCGGGACTCGCAGTTGCCCACCTTCAGGTCGGCGGGCTCCGGGCGGGAGCGGAGCGCGTCGGCGAGGTCGGCGGTGGTGGTGTGCCACAGCTGCGGGGCGAGCTCGGTGAGGCCGAGCGGGTGGACCAGCTCGGGCTCGGCGGTGCTGACCAGGACCTGGTCGGCCCGCTCGGCGACGGCCAACCCGGCCGCGCGGTGGAACAGCGCGTCGGTGATCTCCCGGGCGCGGCCGGCCGTGGTGTCCGGGAGCAGCGCGGTGACGTGCAGCACCCGGGACGGGACGGGGACGGTGCCGTGCAACGGGTGGCCGCCGGTCAGCAGGTCCGGGTCCGGCCTGCCGACCCGGTACCGGAGCAGGCCCTGGGCCCGGCCGTCGCGCGGGTCCGGGGTGCCGTCGGCGGTCGGCGGGTGCCAGCCGACCGCTTCGAGGCGACCGGTGACGAGGTCCTTGGTGGGCAGCAGCGGCAGGGTCACGGGCGGCGCCAGGTGCCCGGTGGCCACGGACCCGGGGGTGGTCGCGGCGGCCGGGGCGCCCACGGGCGGGGTCACCACCACACTGGGGACCTCCTGCGGCGGCGTCAC
>NZ_JBHYKG010000219.1:0-14532 GCF_042741245.1 Kitasatospora sp. NPDC058965 | reverse complement strand
CCCCGGGGAGCCGTCCGCAGTGCGTCGGTCGACGGCGCGTCAGGCGTGGACCGCCGACGGGCCGACCGGGACTACCAGCCCCAGCCGCCGCCCTGGCCGTCGTCGTCCGTGCTGCTGTCCCAGCCCTCGCCGACCTTGCGCAGGATGGTGTAGTGGTCGATCTGCTGGCCGGTCTCGGTCAGCGCGGTGACCTTCATGGTCGACTTCTGCCCCAGGTGCGCCGGGGTCACGTCGACCTTGATGAACGAGTAGCCCAGGTAGCGCACCCGGGACCACTCGACCGTCTCGGCGGCCTTCTGCTTGCCCTTGGCGTTGTAGTAGGTCTGGACGGAGTCGACCCGGTTCTCGTGGCCCTCGTAGGTCTGCGGCGCGCCGAAGCTGTACAGGCTGCGCCCGGCGGCGCCGGCGGTCACGTAGACCACGCCGTCCTTCGCCGGCTCCAGGGTGGCCCCGCTGGGGACCGCCTTGGAGACCTTGTTGCCGAGGATCGCGTCGGTCCGCTCGTAGACGTGGTTGTGACCGTTGATCACCAGGTCCACCCGGTACTTCTCGAACAGCGGCACCCAGGCCTCGCGGACGCCGCCGTCCGAGGCGTGCGCGACCGTGGTGGAGAAGGCGCAGTGGTGGAAGAAGACCACGACGAAGTCGATCGTCTCGTCGTTGCGGAAGTCCTTCAGGGTCCGCTCCAGCCACTTGGTCTGGCGGCCCGCGGTGATGCCCAGGTTGGCCGGGATCTCGTAGCTGACGTCGTTGGCGTCCAGCGAGATCACGCCGACGTTGCTGTAGCGGAACGAGTAGACGCCCGGGGCCGTGCGCGGGTCGGGCCCGTTCTCGGGCAGGAACCAGCGCGCGTCCTCGCCGCCGTAGCCGTTGTGCGAGTACCAGGCCTCCATGTCGTGGTTGCCGTAGGCGACCATCCACGGGACCTTCGCGGCCACCCGCTCGGTCTGCACCAGGAAGGCGTCCCAGGCCGTGGCCTTGAAGTCGGCCTTGTCGGCGTCCACGCCCTGGCCGTCCGGGTCCGCGTAGCAGATGTCGCCGGCGTGCAGGTGGAAGGCCGGGTTCTGGGCCAGGATCACGTTGTCGTTGTTGGCCGCGTGCGCGCTCACGCCCTGGTCGCCGAAGGCGGTGAAGGTGAACGGCTCGTAGACCTTGCCCCAGCGGTGGTCCCGCGAGGCGGCGGTGCGGAAGGTGCCCAGGGTGGAGATCGCCTGCTGGGCGGCCGGCTCGAAGCCCTGGTGGCCGACACCGTAGTAGTAGGTGGTGTCGGGGCGCAGGTCCTCCAGCGCCACGTGCAGGTAGTACTGGTCCACCGGGGTCTGACCGGGCACCAGCGCCGGGGTGTGCAGGGCGCGCAGCTCGGCCTCGACCTTGTGGCTCAGGTCCCACGGGGTGGTGCCGTAGCGCAGGAACGGCTTCTTCACCGGCACCGGCACCTGCCAGGAGATCCGGAACTGGGTGTCCGGCTCCGGGCCGAACTGCAGGTGCCGGCCGACCGGCACCACCTGCGAGCCGTTCACGGCCGCGGCCGCGTCGCCGAGCAGGGTCGGCGAGGAGGGCGCGGCCGCGGAGGCCGTGCCGCTGCCCAGCACCCCGCCCACGGCGAGCGCGCCGACCGTGACCGCGCTGCCGCGCAGCATCCGCCGCCGGGAGAGCTTGCTGCGCAGGTACTCGTGCTGCTCCGCCATGCTCATCCGGGCAGCGAGCTTCTCGGGTACACCCATGTTCGGAATATCCATGGCTCCACCACATCGGCGCGGCATGGCGAACGCCCGGCCCACCGGAGAACCGTAACCGAACAGTAGGTGAGCAGACGTCAGCTGTGGTGTGTCGTCCGCGTGCACCCGTCAATCTGGGTCGGCGGCACCGGGCCGTCGGCCCCTACCGGTCGCGGGTCACGCTCCAGGCCGGCAGGTGCTCGAAGAACGCCACCGCCTCCGGGCGCCAGCGGCCGTGCCAGTCGGCGGCCAGGGCGGCGGCCCGGTCGGCGTGCTGGGCGGCGTCGCGCTGCAGGGCCCGGTCGATGCCGTGGGCCCGGGCGAGGGTGCGGATCCGGTCGAGCGTGTCGTCGGTGCAGTCGGGGTTCCCCAGCGCCGTGTCCAGCAGGGTGCGTTCGGCCTCGTCCGCGGCGGACAGCAGGGCGCTCACCGCGTAGCTGCGGCGGCCCGCCCGGATGTCGGAGCCGGGGGACTTGTCGAGGGTGGCGGGGTCGCCGAACAGGTCGAGCCAGTCGTCGTGGAGCTGGTTGGCGGTGCCCACCGCGGTGGCGTAGGCGCGCAGGTCGGCGTCGTACGGGGCGAGGTCGGCGCCGGCGGCGAGCAGGCCCAGCCGCAGCGGGGCCAGCACCGAGTAGCGGGTGGACTTGTACTCGGTGACGGTGTGCAGCAGCCGGGTGTCCGGGGCGGGGTCGAAGTCGCGTTCCAGGTCGAGCAGTTGCCCGGCCACCGTGGTGGCCCCGGCATCGGCGTGGACGGCGGCCATGGCCAGCGCGCGGGCGGGCGGCAGCTCGCCGGTCAGCAGGACCCGCACGGACAGGAAGGCCGCGAGGTCGCCGGCCAGCACGGCCAGGGCCAGCGCGGTGTCCGGCCGGTCGGGGAACTCTCGGCGGTAGGCGTAGTACGTGGAGGGACCGCCGCGGCGCAGGGGTGCGTCGTCGATGAGGTCGTCGTGGATCAGCCCGTGGGTGTGCAGCAGTTCGACGCTGATGGCGGCGTCGTCCAGCCCGGGCACCGCCTCCCCCGTCACCAGTGCGGCGGCCTCGTGCAGCAGGGCCACCCGCAGCCGCTTGCCGCCGCGCAGCGACAGCTCGCGCACCAGCTCCAGCGCGCGGGCGGGGAACCTGCCGGTCGGCGGCAACTCCGGCCCGCCTGCGGCGGGGTCGGCCAGGGCGGCGAAGTGGGCCGCGAAGCGGGACTCGAACCGGTGCTGGTGGGCGGCCGCGCGGTGCAGGGCGGCCCTGAGGGCGTCGTTCACCGGCCAAGACTCCCACTTCCGACCCGCCCCCCGGGCACCAGCCCCCGGCCGTCCGCAGCCGATGCGCCCCGCCGGTGCCGCCGACCGGGTGAACGCCCGCGGTGCCCCGCCGCGGCCCGAGGCGTCGCCGGTGCGGGCGCCGCCGCTTGTGGTTGCCTGGGCTTCACTCGCGGGTCAGGGGGGCACGACGCTCACGGAAGGCACCGATGTCACACCACCTCAGCGGACCCAACCTGCGCTCTCCCAAGGACGATGCCCGGCTCGACCTGACCGACCTGTTCGTCTTCCCGGCCGCCGAGGCCGGCCGGACCGTCCTGATCATGAACGTCAACCCGTTCGCACCGACCCAGGGCACGGCGTTCCACCCGGACGCGGTCTACCGGATCAACGTCGACACCGACGGCGACGACGTCGCCGACCTCGCCTACAGCTTCGTCTTCTCCACGCCCGTGGTCGGCCGGCAGACGGTCACCGTCCACCGGGCGACCGGGCCCGACGCGAGGGACCACATGCCCGGGGGCACGGCGATCTTCCCCGAGGCAGCGGTCGCCTTCGGCGCCGAGCCGAACACCGTGGAGAGCGGCGGCTACCGCTTCTCGGCCGGCCTGCGCAGCGACCCCTTCTTCGCCGACCTCGACGGCATCGTCGACAACTTCCGGTGGACCGGCAACGACTTCGGCATCGACAAGAACGTCTTCGGCATCGTGCTCGAAGTGCCCGACGCCGAACTCGGCGACGGACCGATCGGCGTCTGGGCCCGGGTCAGCCTGCGGCAGAACGGGCAGCTCGTCTCCGTGGACCGCGGCGCCCACCCGTCCCTGACGGCCTACTTCAACGCCGAGGAGGCGAAGGAGAAGTACAACGCGGGCGAACCCGCCGACGACTGGGACACCTACCGGGAGCCCTGGACCGCGGTCCTCGCGCACACCGGCGGTTACAGCACCGAGGAGGCCGAGCGGGCCCTGCGCACCGTGCTGCCGGACGTGCTCCGCTTCGACCGCACCCGGCCGACCGCCTACCCCAACGGCCGCACGCTCACCGACGACGTCACCTCGGCCCGCCTCGCCATGGTGTCCGGCGGCCGGATCACCGACGACCACATCGGCCCGCACACCGACCTGCTGGACACCTTCCCCTACCTCGGTCACCCGCACCCGGCCCCGTAGCCGGGCGCTGCTCGGCCGAGCGCCGTCCGCCCCGAGCGGGCGGTCGGCGCTCAGTACTCGCCCTTGATCACGAAGAACGAGCCGCGGATCTCCCCGGCCAGCTTCGACTTCTGACGCGCGAACTTGAACCGCGACGCCAGCTCCTCGGGGACCTCCATGCCCTCGGAGAGCTTGAAGCCCACCGCGCGCTTCGCGCCCTGCTCGATCCCGTACAGGACGTTGACGGCCAGGCCGGACTCGTAGAACACGTACGCCATCCGGGACCCGCCCGCCTCGAAGGAGGTCACCTCCAGGGCGGGGGAGGTGATGACCAGGTCGCGCTCCTCGGCGAGGATGCGGGTCACCAGGTCCAGTACCTCCGGCGCCTCGGCCGCGGGCCGCACCGTGAACACGTGGTCGTACTTGTTCTTGAAGTAGCGCGCCTCGTTCGCGCGCAGCCCGGCGAGCCGCTCCGCGACCGGGGACGACTCCAGGCCGGTGGTGGACACGTTCTGGAAGTCGACGGCGTAAGACACTGGTTCCTCCTGATGACGGTGCCCGGTGGCGGGCCACCGGTGCCGGCTCCCCCGGCGATGTGTCCACGCTAGGTCCCGACGCCGCGTCCCGACTTCTCGGATCCTGATCGATCGGGCCCGGAGCGGTCGCCGCCCGACCGTGCCGGGTGCGGTCCCGCTGCCCGCACCTGCCGTCGGCGCAGCTGAGCGCACTGCCGCCGCCCGGAAATTCCCGTGACGCGACTCTTGACGTGCCCCTCGGGAAGCTGCCACTTTTGCACAACACTGATTGAAACCACTACGCATAGCGCAGGTTAGAACATTCAGTGTCGACATTGGCAGGTCCTGACACTTGTCGGCGTGGTCCTCCCCCACCCCCTGCGGACCACCCGCTCCCCCACCCCGCACACCGCCCGAAGGATCAAGTCCTCCCATGGCAGAACTGAACCGTCGCCGCTTCCTCCAGCTGGGCGGCGCCACCGTCGCGTTCTCCGCGTTGTCGCAGAGCATCGCGCGGGCCGCCGCCATCGCCCCCCGGGGCACCACCGGGACCGTCCAGGACGTCCAGCACATCGTCGTGCTGATGCAGGAGAACCGGTCCTTCGACCACTACTTCGGCACCATGAAGGGTGTGCGCGGCTTCGGCGACCCGCGCCCGGTCACCCTGCCCAGCGGCAAGTCGGTCTTCCACCAGGCGAACTCCTCGGGCACCGAGGTGCTGCCGTTCCGCCCCCAGGTCAACGACCTCGGCCTGCAGTTCGTCCAGGACCTCAACCACGACTGGGCCGGCGGCCACCAGGCCTTCAACAGCGGCAACTACGACCAGTGGGTGCCGGCCAAGTCGGCCACCACGATGGCGTACATGACCAGGGACGACATCCCGTTCCACTACGCGCTGGCCGACGCCTTCACCATCTGCGACGACTACCACTGCTCACTGCTGAGCTCCACCGACCCCAACCGGTTCTACATGTGGAGCGGCTGCGTCGGCAACGACGGCACCGGCGGCGGTCCGGTGCTCGGCAACCAGGAGGCCGGCTACGGCTGGACCACCTACCCCGAGCGGCTGGAGCAGGCCGGCGTCTCCTGGAAGATCTACCAGGACATCGGCGACGGCCTGGACGCCGCCCACGGGTGGGGCTGGATCAGCGACGCCTACCGCGGCACCTACGGCGACAACTCGCTGCTGTACTTCACCAACTACCGCAACGCCCAGCCCGGCAGCGCGCTCTACCAGAAGGCCCGCACCGGCACCGACGTCAAGGCCGGCGACGGCCTGTTCGACCAGCTCAAGGCGGACGTCGCGGCCGGCACGCTGCCGCAGGTCTCCTGGATCGTCGCCCCCGAGGCCTACACCGAGCACCCCAACTGGCCCGCCAACTACGGCGCCTGGTACGTCTCCCAGGTACTGGACGCGCTGACCGCCAACCCGGACGTGTGGGCGAGGACGGCGCTGTTCATCACCTACGACGAGAACGACGGCTTCTTCGACCACGTGGTCCCGCCGTACCCGCCCGCCTCCGACGACCAGGGACTCTCGACCGTCTCCACCGCCTTGGACTACTTCGCCGGCGACGCCAGTTACGCGGCCGGCCCCTACGGTCTCGGCGTCCGGGTGCCCATGCTGGTCGTCTCGCCGTGGAGCACCGGCGGCTACACCTGCTCGGAGACCTTCGACCACACCTCGATCATCCGGTTCATGGAGACCCGCTTCGGCGTCCAGGAGCCCAACATCTCGCCCTGGCGGCGGGCCGTCTGCGGCGACCTGACCTCCGCCTTCGACTTCACCACCTCGAACACGGCCCCGGCCGCACTGCCCTCCACCGCCGGCTACCTGCCGCCCGACGGCACCCGCCACCCCGACTACGTGCCCACCCCGCCCGCCACCGGCGCCGTCCCCGTGCAGGAGGCCGGCAGCAAGCCCACCCGCCCGCTCAAGTACGCGCCCTACGTGGACGGTTCGGCGAACACCAGCACCGGCAAGTACGCCCTGACCTTCAGCGGCGGCACCACGGCCGGCGCCCAGTTCCTGGTCACCGCCACCAACCGCACCGACGGCCCGTGGACCTACACCACCGCAGCCGGCACCACCGTCACCGACACCTGGAACACGTACTACTCCGGCGGCGTCACCGACCTCACCGTGCACGGCCCGAACGGCTTCCTGCGCCGCTTCCGCAACCCCGCGACCACTCCCGGGCCGGAGGTCACCGCCCGGCACGACGCGGCCACCGGCAACCTGGACCTGACCTTCACCAACGCGGGCAGCGCCACCGCCACCCTCACCGTCGCCAACGCCTACGCCGGCGCCCCGCAGACGGTCGCGGTGGGCGGCGGCGCCACCGTCACCCACACCGTCAACCTCGGGACCTGCCGCAACTGGTACGACGTGACCGTCACCTCCACCGCCACCACCGACTTCGTCCGCCGGTTCGCGGGTCACGTGGAGACCGGCGTCCCCGGCCTCACCGACCCGGGCATCGCCACCGCCTGACCCCGGCGGTGCGGTGCCGTCACCCGGCCCGGTCCGGCACCACGGACCGGGCCGGGCGGAACCCGACGTCGTCGATCCGGTAGGTCGGGTGGCTGCGCCGCCGCACCGAGGCCCGGCAGCTCCAGTGCTCGTCGGCCCAGCCGCCGCCGCGGAGCACCCGGTAACTGCCGTACACCTCGGCGTCGTAGACGTCCCAGCACCAGTCCCACACGTTGCCCAGCATGTCGTACAGGCCCCAGGCATTGGGCCGCCGTCCGCCCACCGGGTGCACCCGCTCGCCCGAGTTGCCCCGGTGCCAGGCGACGTCGTCGAGCGGGCCGTACCGCGGGCCGGTGCTGCCCGCGCGGCACGCGTGCTCCCACTCGGCCTCGGTGGGCAGGCGGTACCCGTCGGCCCGGGCGTCCCAGGAGGCCGTCCCGGCGCCGGCGTCGAACGCGTACGCCGGCGTCAACCCCTCCTGCCGGGACAGCGCGTTGCAGAACCGGAGGGCGTCCCACCAGGAGACGCCCTCCACCGGCAGACCGTCGCCCCGGGCGGTGCTCGGCCGCTCACCGGTGACCTGCGCGTACCGTGCCTGCGTGACCGGGCCCGCCGACAGCAGGAACGGCGCGACCTCGACCTGCCAACTGCGCTGCGTCCGCCGGTCCGACAGCGTCACCCGTCCGCCCGGAACGGCCACCATCTCGTTCTCCGCCCCCGTGTCCACAACCGGCCACCCTACCCCCGGCTCCGGTCGGCGGCGGCCGGCGGCAGGCGCACGGGCGACGCCCCGTCAGCGGTCCCGGCCCGCGCGCCGCCGGTGCTCGTCCAGCGCCTGCCACACCTTGTCGCGCAGGAACGGCGCCTCGGTGAAGCGGATGCCGGTGGCGTCCCGGAGCGCGTTGGCGAAGGCCGGCGGCACGGGGTTGAACGGGCTCTCGGACATCGACTTGGCACCCAGCGGGCCGATCGCGTCCGAGGTGTCGGAGAAGTGCACCTCGGTGCGCGGCACGTCGGCGAAGGCGGGCAGCCGGTAGCGGCGGAACGCGGCGGTGGTGACCTCGCCGCGGTCGTCGAGGAGCACCTGCTCGAACAGGGTCGCGCCGAGGGCCTGGGCCACCCCGCCCTCGACCTGCCCGCGGCACTGCAGCGGGTTAATCACCTTGCCCGCGTCGGCGCCGTGGACGCTGCGCAGGATCCGCATCTCGCCGCTGTCCGGGTCGACCGCGATGCGGAACCACTGGGAGTTGAAGGCGATCGAGCGCGGCGAACCGCCGAAGTGGCCGTCGGCGCTCACCTCGACACCCGCGGCGCGGGCGGCCTCGAACACCTCCTTGAGCGGCACGATCCGCCCGTCGCACTCCACCGCCTCGGCGGTGAGACGGAGTTGGCTTCTGGGGGTGCGGGCGTACTCGGCGGTGAAGGAGAGGATCCGTTCGGCCAGCGCGTTGGCCGCCTTCATCACCGCCTTGCCCGCCACCACCGTTCCGGCCGAGCCGAACGCGCCGGTGTCGTGCTTGACCAGGTCGGTGTCGGACTGGCGGATCGCGATCCGGTCGACGGTGGTGCCGAGCGCACCGGCGGTGATCTGCTTGTGCACGGTGGTGGTGCCGTTGCCGAACTCGGCGGTGCCGACCGCGATGTCGTAGCTGCCGTCCTCCAGCAGTTGCACGGTGGCGTCGGCGATGTGGCCGCCGGGCGGGCCGCAGGCGATCGCCGACATGGCGAAGCCCTGGCCCACCAGCCATCCCTCGGGGGCGAGTTCGGCACTGGTGTCGTTCTCCAGGGCGGTCCGGACGACCCCGAGGCACTGGTCGAGGCCGTAGCTGGCGATGTGCAGGTCCTCCTCCTCGCCGAGCGGGCCCTCCATGTGCTCGCCCGGGCCGATGATGTTCTTCTCGCGCAGCGCCAGCGGATCGATCTCCAACTGCCGGGCGAGCTCGTCCATCGCCGACTCCACGGCGAAGGTGACCTGGCCCAGCCCGTAGCCGCGGAAGGCCCCGGCGGGCACGCCGTTGGTGTAGACGGAGTACGCGTCGACCTTCTTGTGCGGCGCGCGGTAGACGCCCATCGACTCGCCGACGCTGTGGAACATCACCGCCGGCCCGTGGTTGCCGTAGGCGCCGGTGTTGGCGACGACCCGGAACTGAAGGGCCGTCAGCGTGCCGTCCCGCCGGGCGCCGAGCTTGACCGTGATGGTGAACGGGTGCCGGGTGGTGGCGCCGTAGAACTGCTCGGCCCGGGTGAACTCCAGCTGCACCGGCCGGTGCAGCCGCAGCGCGGCGAGGACGGCGATGTCCTCGGTGAGCATCTCCTGCTTGCCGCCGAACCCGCCGCCGACCCGGCCCGCGACCACCCGGACCTTCTCCATCGGCAGGTCGTAGAGGTCGCACAGGGCGCGCCGGGTGAGGAACGGCACCTGGGTGGAGGACCGGACCACGATCCGCTCCTCGCCCGTCCCCTCGGCACCCCCGCCCTCCCCGGCCGCCTCGAAGGAGACCACGCACCCGTGGGTCTCCAGGCTGGCGTGCTGCACCCGCTGGGTCCGGAACGTCTCCTGGTAGACCACGTCCGCCTCGGCGAAGCCCTGCTCGACGTCGCCCGTCTCCCCGTGGGCCTCGCCGCAGACGTTGTCCCCGGCGCGGGCGATCCGCGACTCCGGTCCCTTCGGGTGGATCACCGGGGCGCCCGGCGCCATCGCCTCCTCGGGGTCGAGGACGTACGGGAGTTCCTCGTACTCGACGACGATCCGCCGGCAGCCCTCCTCGGCCGCGCCCTCGCTCTCGGCCACCACGGCGGCCACCCGCTGGCCGACGAAGCGGACCACGTCGTCCAGGACCCGGGTGTCGTCCGGGTCCTCGGTCGGGTGCTCGTGCCGGGCCGAGGAGTAGAGCTTGTCGGGGGCGTCCTCGTGGGTGAGCACGGCGACCACGCCGGGCACCCGCAGGGCCGCGGAGGTGTCGATGGCGACGATCCGGGCGTGCGGGTGCGGGGAGCGCAGCAGCTTCATGTGCAGCAGGCCCTCGACCTCGACGTCGAAGGTGTACCGGGCCGTGCCGGTGACCACCTGCGGGCCGGCGGGCGCGCCGAGGCTGCGGCCGACGGCCTGGCCGGCGCACGGCCGTTCGGTGTGCTGGACGCCCCGGACGGCGTCCTCGATCGCCCGGTAGCCGGTGCACCGGCACAGGTTGCCCTTCAGCGCCCGCGGCAGGTCCGCGCGCTTCTCCTCGTCGAAGGCGGCGGCGGAGGTGGTCATCAGCATGCCGGCCGTGCAGAAGCCGCACTGGAAGCCCTGGGCGTCCAGGAACTGCTGCTGCATCGGGTGCAGTTCGCCGTCCTTGGCCAGTCCCTCGACGGTGGTGACCGCACGGCCCCCGGCGCGCAGCGCCGGGTAGAGGCAGCTGTGCACGGGCTCGCCGTCGACCTGGACGGTGCAGGCGCCGCAGTCACCGGCGTCGCACCCCTTCTTGACGCCGAACCAGCCGCGCTCGCGCAGGTAGGTGCGCAGGCACTGGCCCGCTCTCGGCTCGGCGTCGAACGCCTCACCGTTGACCTGGATGCTGAAGCTCATCGTCCGGCCTCCTCGACCAGTTCGCGGCGGATCTCCTCGGCGAAGCGGAACGTCATGTGGCGCCGCCAGGCGGGGAGTCCGTGGATGTCGTCGAAGTACTCCTCGGGCCGGACGCCGTGCTCGACCGCCTCGCGCACGGCCTCCCGGTTCGGCGGGACGGCGAAGCGCAGTTGGATCGGCCGCACCGTCGAGGCCGTGACGGTCAGCGACAGTTCGCCGTCGATGGGGTCGCGCGCGCCGATCAGCAGCGCGCCGGACCGGCCCAGGCCGTAGAGCGAGGCCTGCCGGAACGCCGTCCGGCTCGCCAGCGCCCGGGCGGGCAGGGTGACCGAGCGCAGCAGCTCGCCCGGCCGCAGGTCCTTGACCCCGGCTCCCCGCACGAAGTCCTTGGCCGGCACCTCCCGGACGGATCCGGACGGGGACAGCAGCCGGCAGACGCCGTCCAGGGCGGCGGTCAGCGAGATCATCGGTCCGGCGGGCAGGCCGTTGCAGAGGTTGCCGCCGACGGTGGCCATGTTCCAGATCTTCCAGGAGGCCAGGAAGGCCCGGCAGCACTGCTCGAACAGCGGGGCCGCCGGCCAGTCCGCCCGCCCGGCGAACCGGGACAGCTGGGCGATGGTGCAGGTCGCCGCGATCTCCAGGCCACCGGTCGGAGTGAGCCGGACCGGCTCCCAGCCCATCCGGCTCAGGTCCAGCAGCCGGCGGACGTGCGGCTGCGGCTCCGAGAACAGGTACGTCCCCCCGCCCAGCCAGGCGTCCCCGGGCCGCCACGTGCCGCGATTCCGCGCGTCACGCATCTCCACCACCGTGTTCAGGTCCACCCGCCACCACCGTCCTGTGCCGATCACTAGGGCGATTGAAGCAATGCGCGGCGGCCGGAACGAGTGGCGTGCGGCACCACAGGTCGGCGGCCGATTTGGTGGATCACCCAGCCCGGACCGCTCGGGCACCCGCGAGCCGTCCCGCCCGACATGCCTCGCATCTGCAAGCTGATACCGACGAGTAGGTGGGTATCTGCGCGATCACCGGGGTACCACCACGACAGCCTGGACCCGCTGCCACAGGGAGAAGCCGATGAGCAGACCCGACGCGCCTGCCTCCGTCCGCCTGCACGGCCTGCTGGCCGAGCCGACCGAGCTGACGGTCGCCCAGTTGCGCTCGCTGCCCTCGCACCACGTCGAGACCCGGTTCGACTGCCTGGGCAGCGGGGAGCGGCGGCACGGCTTCGAGGGCCCCCGGCTGTGGGACGTGGTGCGCGCGGCCCGCCCGCGGGTGGACCTGCGCGGGCGCAAGGAGCGCCTGCGCTTCCTGCTGAGCGTCACGGGGACGGACGGGCACCACGCGGTCGTGTCCTGGGCGGAGATCGACCCCGAGTTCGGCGGCCAGCAGATGCTGCTCGCCACCAGCATCGACGGGGCGCCGCTGGACACCGCGGGGCCGCACCTCGTGGTCCCCGGCGACTACTGCGGCGCGCGGTACGTCAGCGGGATCACCGAGGTGTGGGTCGGCCCGTTCGAGCGGTGAGGCCGGTCCGCGCGCCGGGGCCCGGGGTGGCCGCTCCTGACGGTGTCACGGGCGTTCGGCGTACTGGAGCACGCCGCCGACCGAGAAGCAGAGGGCGCCGGTCAGGGTGCCCCAGTTGGCGATGTCGGCGTTGACCATGCTGCCGGTGGCGGGGCGGGTGTAGGCGGCGAGGGCCGAGACCATGAACAGCACGGAGCCGAGCTGGTTGACGGCGACGATCCACCAGCCGAGGCCCCGCCGCCGGCCGGACGGGGGCCGGTCGTGGCGGATCTCCAGGAAGCCGAGGTGCCCGGCGATCAGGAAGAGCACGCACCCGATCACGTCGGGGGTCCAGATCAGCCGGTTCACCTGCTGGGTGGTCAGGCCGGTCAGGAACGAGTCGAGCAGGTTCACGCCGAACACCAGGGTGCCGGCGAAGAGGACGAAGGCGCCCAGCCAGTCGACCCGCGTCGGCTCGTAGCTCCACCAGCGCCACCGGCGGGTGAGCAGTCGCCCGTCCCCGCCGGGGTCGTGGCGCGGGGCGTTGACCACCTGGAGCAGGGAGACGTAGCCACCGGTGGTGAAGAAGAGGCCGCCGACGAAGTAGATCGTGGCGCAGGTGGTGGCGTCGCCGTCGCCGAGCTGGGCGACCGCGGCGCCGGCCGCGAAGAGGGCGCCGCCGAGGACGAACGCGGTGGCCGCGATCGCGTTCAGCCTGCGCAGCCGGGCGAGGGCGACCTCGTCGGCGCCGGTGCAGAGCCGGTCGGGCTCCCCCGGCCGGTGCCGGGCGATCAGCCCGCGCCGCCGGGCCGCCCGTGACTCCCAGACCGCGGTGCCGCCACCGGGCGGGTGCCAGGTGAGCCGGGTGGTGAACGGTCCCGTACCCTCGGCGCGCTGCGCTGGCTGTCCCACGGGCCGAGCCTAGGCCCTCTCTTTCGGATCCTGTCGGATCAGCGCGCGGTGGTGGGCGCCCGGCTGGGCGTGCCGGCGGATCGTCCATGTACTGGGGTCGTACGTGGATCAGCGCGCGGCGGTGGGCGCGAGCACGCCGCCGGCCGTGCGTCAGCGGGACACGAGCTTGCCCGAGCTGCGCCAACTGAGATGTACCGCGCGGCGGAACGGGGGCGGAACGATCCGGCCAGTCTGGCACCCGGCACCGTGTGCGCCGGGTGACCGGGTCCGGTCACCAGCAGCGACGGGCCTCGCCCGCCCGACCCGCTCGGCGCTCGCCGACCGGCCCTCCCCCGGCGCCGGCGCCCCGCGAAGGCCGGGTGGTTAGCGCCCACTCGATGACCGGCGACCGTCCTGGACCGGCCGCCCGCCCACGGTTGCCGCACGGTCGGTCACCCCTGTTGCGCAAGGTGACCAGACGGACCGGTGCGATGGCTGAAATTCATTCTGGCTAACGTGCAGCGGCTCTGCCAGTGTTGCGCCGCGCCACCGAGCAGCCTGTCGGGCTGCGGAGGTGAGCGGCCTGCGGAGGCGTGTGGGCGCCTCCCGGATCGGGTCCGCGCTCACGACCCGCCGTGCGCGGACCCGATCGCCGTCGTATCGGACCTCTCCTCCGGGGAAGAAGACAATGGATCTCAGGAAGTTCGTGGTCGCCGCTGCACTCGGCGCCACCGTGATCACCGCCGTGCCCGCCCTGGTCGCACCGCACCCGGCCGCCGCCGACTCCTGCTACGACGGGCTGACCTCCTGCACGGACGACCCCAGCGACCCCGGCGACCCGGGCACGGGCGACCCGGGCACGGGTGACCCGAGCGGCGGCGACACCGGCGGCAGCCTCGACGTCAGCGACGGCAACGTCGGCGACCAGGTGGCGACCCTCCCGCCGGTCGTCATCACCGGCAAGCGCAGCCCGATGCCCAGCTACCCCGCCGACCCGGGGATCCCGTCGAGCTACGGCGGCGGCGGGGGCGGCGGCAGCGCGCCGGGTGCCGTCGTCTACAGCAAGGGCAAGACCTGGAACGTGCCGCAGAACTGCTACCGCAACACCTCCGCCTCGGTGGCCAAGCTCAGCGAGACCGCCACCTACCAGGTGACCTACCAGGTCAGCACGAACCTCTCGGCCACCGCGGCGGAGGTGCTCACCGCCACCATCGGCACCCAGCTCAACTCCTCGATCACCAAGACCTACGGCATCGAGGTCACGCTCAACCCGGGGCAGAGCTGGACGCTGAACGTGGAGTACCAGACGGTGGTCTACGCGATCACCACGCAGAACTTCCTCGGCCAGAGCAGCACCGAGTACGTGAACGTCACCGAGCCGACCGGCGTGCTGACGGGCTCCTCCTGCTGATGCCCCACCGTGCCACCACGGCGGCGGGGGGGGGGGGGGGGGCGGCGGGG
>NZ_JBHYKG010000218.1:0-14571 GCF_042741245.1 Kitasatospora sp. NPDC058965 | reverse complement strand
GCGCCCGCCCCGACCGGCGCGCGCCGCGCGAGGAGGGCCCGCAGCCGCTCTGGTCCTACCGCGGCAGGCTGGCGGCCGCCGACCGCCTCGGCGCCATGCCGACCGCCCCGGTGATCGCCGGCACCGCCGGCCTGCTCTCGCTCGCCCCCGCGACCGGCACGCCGTTGCGCACCCTCGACATACCCACCGACCCGCCCGGCGCCAGCCCCGACTCGCCCGCCGCCGCGATCCACTGCGCCGGGACACTGGCCCTGACCACCCGGCAGGACCGGCTGCTCGCCCTCGACCTGCTGGACCCGCAGGCCGACTGGAGCGTGCGGATACCCGGCACCGCCGCCGAGCCGGTCACCGCGCAGGTGACCGGTTGCGACCCGCAGACCGTGTACGGCCGCACCACCGCGGGCCGACCCCCCAGTGCGACCACGGAGCTGTTCGCCGTCTCGCTGCGCACCCGCGCCCTGCTCTGGCGGGTGCCGTGCACGGGCCCCGACGTCTGGCTCAGCAGCCCGGTGCTGGCCGGGCCCGGACTGCTGCTGGCGACCCGGGGCGGCCAGTTGCTCCGGCTGGACACCGACACCGGCGCCCAGCGGTGGGCCGTGCCGATCGGCGAGCAGTCCGTCCGCACCGCCGCCGACGCCGACCACTGCTTCCTGCTGCGCACCGACGGCTCGGTCACCGCGGTCGCCCTCTCCGACGGCAGCACCACGTGGAGCACCGGGACGACCGCCGGCGCGCAGTGGCGCGGCGTCGGCCTGTCCGTGGCCGACGGGCGGCTGGTCGTGCTGCGCGACACCGGCGAGGTGCTCTGCCACGACGCCCGCACCGGCGCCCGGCAGTGGTCGCAGCAGCTGCCGTTCCCGCTCGACCCGCGAACCCGCCCGGTGCCGGCGGGCCGTCAGCTCGTCGTCCCCGGGCCCGCCGACGCCGGAGTGGTCGCGCTGGACGCCGCCACCGGCGAGCGGCGCTGGCAGTACCGGGACCGCCTGCCGGCGACGTCGGCCTGGTCCGCGACCACCGACGGCCGGCACCTCTACGTCGGCCACGACCGGGTGCTGCACGCGCTCCCGCTGAGCTGACGCGGCGTCGGTCCCGCAGGTGTGCGCGGGTCGCGGCGGCCCCCCGGGTGGTCCGGCCGCTGTCGTGGTCAGTCCCGCAGGTGCGCCAGCACCGCCGCGAGCGCCTGCCGGGCGGCGGCCACCGACTCCTCGGTCGGCTCCTCGCAGTCGAAGCCGTGGCGCCCGTGCGGCACGTCCACCAGCTCCACCGCCGCGCCGCAGTCGGCCGCGGCGTCGAGGAAGGCGGCGACCGTCGCGGCGATGCCCGGCGCCTCCAGACCCGCGCGGCTGAGCACGACCGGCAGCCGCCCGGCCTTCGGCAGCACGGCCGCCGGCCGGAACCGCGGCTCGACACCGGCCCAGCCGGGCAGCGGGGCCAGCACCGGGTAGGAGGCGGCGACGCAGCGCAGCCACGGCGCCGGGGCGGCCAGCTGATCGGCCATCAGCAGGCTGCCGCCGGAGAAGAACCAGAGCGCGATCCGGTCCCCGTCGACCCGCGGATCGGCGCGCAGCAGCTCCACGGCCTCCGCGAGGTCGGCGGCCGCCGTGGGGTAGTCGGTCAGGGCGTGCAGCCGGTGCTCCAGCACCGCGCCGACCAACCCCTGGCTCGCGGCGTGCCGGGCGTGGCCGACGTAGAGCGGCCACTCCCGGGCCGACGGGGCCGCGTCCCGCGGCAGCGGACCGCCGTGCACGAACAGGACCGCGGGGCGCGGACCGTCCGCGTCCGGCAGGTGCAGGTCGACCCGGCCGGTGCGGACCCGGGGCACCTCGGCGGTCTCCAGCACGAACGGCCGCTCGTAGAACGGCGTGCTCGCCGGCGGCGGGGTGAGCCGGCGGCCCTCGCCCGCCGCGGCGGCCAGCAGGGTCGCGGCCAGCTCGTCGGGGAGGGACAGCATCGGCCAGTGCCCCGTCGCCAGTTCGAAGAAGCCGACGCTCGGATCGGCCAGCGGCCGGAACTGCGGCATGCCCGAGGAGACCAGCTGCTGCACGCCGTCGACCGTCATGCCGCCCGCCGTGCAGAGGATGCCGCTGGTCGGCACGCCGGTCAGGGCACCGGTCAGCCGCAGCGGCTGGGTGAGGGTGCGGCCGTGCTGCGGCGCGCCCAGTGCGGACAGCTGCTCCAGGCGGCTCCGGGTCAGGCCGGTCGTGTTGCCCCAGCGCTGCCACTCGTCGGGCGCGGGGACCGGCACCGGCGCGTCCGGGCGCTCCCGCAGCAGGGCCTGGGTGGCCGGGTCGGGCACCATGGCGAGTGCCGGCTCGCCGTCCTGCGGCAGGCCGGTGTCGAGGTAGACGATCCTGGTCACCCGCGCCACCCGCTGCTGCGCCGCGCCGAGCAGCGGGTACAGGCCGTAGTCGTGGCCGACGAGCACCACGGTCGGTGCCGCGACGCCGTCGATCAGGCGGACCAGGTCCTCCACATGGGTGTCCAGGTCCACGTCCGTACCCGCCCCGGGGCCGGTGAGCGCCGCCGCGTGCACCTCGGCGCCCGCCTGCCACAGCCGCTCACCCACCTCCTCCCAGAGCGGGGCGCCGGTGAAGGGGCCGGAGACGAGGACGAAAGCGGTCGGGTTCTCAAGGTCGGTTCGCATGCGGGCACGGTAGGACCTCCCCCTGCGGGAGATTCAAGTGCCGGAGCCGGGTTCGGCGGTGCGTCAGGAGCGGGAACTCAGGTCGTTCGGGGCCCAGATGGGGGCGCACCGTCGACTTCCGGTGACGGCGGGAGCCGAACTCGGCGGACACGCCGGGAGGATCGTAGGCGAGATATGTCCGGTATGCCCTACTGATGGTCCCGGTGAGGTCTTCGCGGGATTCCAGCTCCGGCTGCGGAAGCGGGCACTGCCCCGCACCGACGGGAGTCAGTCATGGCAAGTACGGGTCAGCAGGCCGCCGCACCAGGGGTGCGGGCGTCCCAGGTGTTCCTGGGGGACGCGGTCGCCAACGCGGTGAACATGTTCCGCGGCGAGGTCAACCTCCCGCTGGCCCTGGTGTCGCTGACCGGGCGCAACGGACTCGACGTCAACGTGACGGCGTTCTGCACCAGCGGCGTGCGCCGCGCCGCGCAGCGGTGGAACCTCAGCGACCCGACCGATCTGCTCGGCCTGGGCTGGTCGTTGCCCTTCGACCGGATCACGGTGGAGCACCAGGACAGCGGCACCAACCTGGACGACGCGTTCTACCTGGTCACCGGCGGCGCCCCGAAGGAACTGGTGCAGGTGGGCGCCGCCGACGGGGCGCAGCTCTTCCAACTGCGCGACTACCAGTTCTGGGACATCCGGTACCACCCCGACGCCGACCAGCCGTACTGGAAGGTCGTGCGCGAGGACGGCAGCAGCTACACCTACGGGCGGGGATCCGTGCAGTGGGGCGTGCGCTGGGGCAACTGGATCGGCCCGACCACGGCGGCCAACGGCGAGAGCTTCCCCGTCGCCTGGAACCTGCACGAGGTCCGCTCGATGGCCGGCGACACGATGTCCTTCGAGTACGACACCGACGAGGTGGCGATCGGTGTCAGCGAGGCCGCGCGGTACACCCGGTCCTGCCGGCTGCGCCGGATCGTCGACGTCTTCGGCCAGACCGTCGACTTCCGGTACCTGCCGAAGGAGCCGTTCGAGGCGCCGCCGCCCCAGGTGCCCCCGGTCGGCGGCCGCAACGCCTACCAGTACCGCAGCGAGGACCACTACCTGGACCGGATCGAGGTCCGGGACCGCGACGGGGCCCTGATCCTCACCACCGGACTGGACTACGAGCTGCGCAACGTCTCGCGCTCCCCGCGCGACGACGCGTACGCCAAGCGGTACCTGGTCGGGGTGCGCCAGCAGGTCGCGGGCGGGGCCTCGCTCCCCGGCGCGGAGTTCGACTACCACGGCGCCGACGCCGCGCTGCCGGGCGCGCTGAAGAGCGTGCTCACCCCGCAGGGCGGCCGGTCGGAGTACCGCTACGAGGTCGTCGCGCTGCCCAACACCGCGCTGCGGGTGCCCGTGACCGGCCCGGGCCCCGGCTGGACCCCGCGGGTCTGGCACGGGCCGACCTACACCGTGGTCACCTGGGAGAACGCCGGAGCGGGCCAGGTGCGGACCGATGTGTACTCCTGGAACGGCAGTTGGTCCAGTCAGTCCGACACGCGCAGCTGGCCGGCGGAGCCGGGGACGCTGCGCGTGCTGACCGGTGACGGGTTCTACGCGATCTGGTACCGCGACAGCCGCAGCCGGCAGTACCGGGTCAACCTGGTGCGCGCCGACCGGTTCCGCTTCGGCGAGTGGGACCGCACCGCCTACCCGGTCACGCTCGGCAAGGCGATGGACGACCCGGCGGTGAGTGTCGGTGCGGGCTTCGTCGCGGTCGCCGACGCCGCCGCCGGACAGCTCAAGGTCGTCCGCCGGGAGCCGGTCGGATCCCGCTGGGTGGAGCACACCTTCGGGCTGGCCGGGGTCACCGAGGTGGCGCTCTCCAGCGGCGTGAACTTCTGCGTCGCCGCCACCTACGCCACCGCCACCCGGACGTTGACCACCACGATCTTCCACGGCACCCCCGACCGCTCCTGGCAGCGCGGCGGCTCGGTGAGCGAGCGGGTGGACATCGACTGGACCGCGACCCGCCGCGAGCAGCTGCTCGCCACCGGCGGATCGTTCGCCGCCCTGGGCTTCGTCACCGCGCTCGACGTACCGTCGAACTCGGTCAAGTACGCCACCCGGCTGCTCACCTGGACGACCGACTACCGGTTCGGCACCCCGGTGAAGGCCGACGGGACGCAGCCGCTGGACGTGCGCAACCCGGTCGGGTACGTCGTGGTGAACGGGTCGACCGCGGCCAACGGCCAGCACCTGTACCGCTTCGACGGCGCACGCTGGCAGTCGGTCGAGGGCGTGGCACCGGTCGCCGGACCGCTCTACAGCTACAGTTACGCCGCCGACAGCGCCTACGTGACCACCGTGAAGTCCGCGGACGAGTGGACCAGCGCGCTCTACGAGTACGACCCCTACCGCAACGCCTGGCGCTCCGGCACCCGAATCAGCGGGACCGCCGCCGGTCTGCCGACGCTCGCCCCGGGCTACCGCACCGCCGGCCGCGACCTGCTGCGGCGCACCCCCGACGGGACCTGGACCAAGGCGTACACCTTCCCCGCCACCGCCGACCTCGGCACGCTGGTCAACGCGGCGCCGAGCTACCTCACTTACCAGGACGGCGCCGGCTCGACCCACGTCGTCACGCTCGCCGACGCCGGGGTGCTGGAGACCGCGACCCTGACCGGGGGGCGGGTGGTGGTGCCGGACGCCCGGCCCGGCCAGATCCTCACCGGGCCCGGCGCCTTCCTCACCTACCGGGGCACGGACTTCGACAAGGCCACCCAGCTCGCCCTGTACCGCGTGGTCGGCGGCGCGGTCGCCACTCGGCTGGTCGCCCACCCCGTCGTCGAGGCCCGCAGCGACAGCGGCTACCAGACCCGGCGCACCACCCTGCGCTACGACGCGGCCACCGCCACCTACGACCCCTACGGACTGGTCACCCAGTTCGTGACCGTCCGGGCGACGCCCGGCGACGGCGAGGACGGCTGGATCGAGCAGGTCTACTTCAACGGTCTCAGCCCGTCGGTGCCCGGCGTGGTCTACCCGCCCTCCGACGAATTCACCAACGCCCGCAGCTGCTTCAGCCGGCTCAACGGCCAGCTGTACCGCAGCCGCGCCCACGACGCCGACGGCCGGGCGGTCAGCGAGAGCTACAGCTACCCCTACACGTACACCAGCGGCGCCGACGGCCGCAGCATCGCCGGCGCCTACACCCGGACGCGGCGCCGGACCGACGCCACGGCCGAGGAGTTGATGTCCGTCGGCCCGGTCGCGCTCGCGGACCTGGACGGCGCGGCCCTGCCCGCCGCGCTGCGGGAGCGGTTCGGCGCCGCCGGGGTGCCGCTGGTCGATCCTGTCACGGTCGCGGTCGACCGGCCGTCCCGGCGGTGGACAGTGACCGACGCCGCCGGCGCGCACTACCAACTCGTCGCCGACGGCACCGAGGTGACCGTCTACGCGTGGCTGCGCACGGCCACCTCGTACGAGTACAACGCCAAGGGCCAGCCCTGCCTGGAGCTCACCGAGAACACCGACGACACCGGTGCCACCCAGCGGCTCGGCGTGCGCACCAGGTACGCCTGGGAGGCCTACCAGGCGCTCGCGGACCGTAACTGCCTGCTGCCGGTCGGTCAGGTGACGGCCGAGAACCTGACGGCGGGGGTGGTCACCGCCAGCACGGTCACCACCTACTCGGACGCCTGGGGGCCATGGGCGGCACACCGCGAGTTCGAGTGGCTCGGTACCGGCACACCGGAGTTCGCCGACCGGGCGGTCGGTGCCGACCCCGGCCCGGACTGGCTGGCGGTTCGTCAGGTACTCGCCGTCACCGACCGCGCCCAGCCGCTCGCCGCGCTGGACGAGGGCGGCCACGGTGCCGCGGTCCTCTACGACCGCGAGCGCCGGTTCGCGGTCGCGACCACGGCCGGCGCCGATCCGCGGGCCGACGAGGCGTCCTACTACGGCTTCGAGGAGTACGAGGACGCCGGCGGCTGGACCCTCACCCCGGCCGGGCTGGATCCGGCCCGCTACATCACCGAAGGCGCCGCGCACTCCGGATCGCGACGGCTGGCGATCCCCGGCGACCCGCAGGCACCCGTCGGCCTGACCATCGACCTCGCCCCGGCCCGCGGCGACCGGCCCTACCAGTTCTCCTGCTGGGTCTGCACCGAACCCGGCTTCGTCAGCGACCCGGACCTGGCGGCCTGGCGGATCACCGTCCGCGGCGAGCAGGGCACGGCCGAGATCGTCACCGCCGTTCCCGCCACCGACGACCGGTGGCAGTGGCTGCACCAACCGATCGACCCGCAGGCACTCGGCGTCGGCACCATGCGGTCGCTGACCCTCACCGTCACCAGCCGCCAGGACCACCGCTACCTGCTGGTCGACGACCTGGCGTTCGCCCCCGTCCGAGCGGCGCTGCGCGCCTCGGTGTACGCACCGGACGGCCAGCAGCAGCGCGGCACGGTGGACATCCTCGGCGACTCCCGCCGGATCGCCTACGACCTGCTCGACCGGCCCGTGGTGGAGGTCGGCCCGGACGGTTCGCCGCTGTCGATGTCCGCCGACCGGCTCTGGCGCAGCGACCGCGCGAGCTTCGACCCGGCCCGCCCCAACGGTTCGTTGCTGGTCGCGTTCCGCGGGCCGGGCAGCTTCACCGACTTCCGGCAGGGCACCCAGTGGCGGGCCCAGTGGCAGGCCGGCGCCGACTGGCAGCAGACACCCGGGCTGCTCCGCCACGCGTCCACCGGTACCGGAACGCTGACGCTGCGGCAGGATCCGAGCGGGAGCTGGGTGCTGCGCTTCGGCCTGGCCGGCGACGTTCCGGTGGCCGGGCCGCGTCGGCTGACCTTCGGCGGCGGCTGGTCGGTGCGGTGGAGCGAGGACGTCTGGTCGCTGCACCGACCGGACGGCACCGTGACCGCCTCCGCCGCCGGACCGGCGGGCAGCGACCTGCTGCTGGCCGCCTGGCCGCACCGGGTGCTCTGGTACGTCGACGGCCGGCCGGTGCTCCAGCACCTGGACCCGGGCGGCTTCGCGGGCCCGGTCGAGCTGGCCTGCGACGGCGAGCTGGCGGTGCGCTGGATCGCGCTCGGCACCGCTCCGGTGGTCGGCATCTCCTGGGTCGACAACTCCGGCCGTCCGTACCAGCTCCACCGCATCGCGGACACCCGGGTCAGGGCGTCCGCCACCTGCTACGACCACGCGGGGCGAGCGGCGGTGGAGACCAAGAGCATCGAGGTCGACGGCGAGCCGGTCGGCTACCGGACCGACCTGGTCACCGAACTGGACCCGGCGACCGGCGCGATGGGCGACTGCGAGCTGACCCGCGCCTACCCCGAGGACGAGGGCTACCCGTTCACCCGCACCCTCTTCGAACGCTCCCCGCTGGGCCGCCCCGTGGAGGCGGGCCGACCCGGCAAGGCGTTCGCCGTCGACACCGCCGTGCCGGTCGCGCAGCGGCACACCACGCGGATCCGGTACTGCGTCAACAGCTACGAACCGCTGCTGCCCGACCTGCCCGCGGGCAGCTACCCGGTGACCGTGACCACGGACCCGGACGGCCGCGCGGTCCGGACCTGGTCCGACCGGCTCGGTCGGACCGTTGCCACGGCGCAGGGCGACCTGGCCGGCGCCCCGGGCACCTTCACCCTCGCCCGCAGCTTCACCGACGCCTACGGCTACGTGGTCCGCGTCGAACAGCCGAACCTGTTCGACACCCGGGTGAGCGACCGGGCGCGCTTCGTCGAGCTGACCACGTACGACTTCCTCGGCAACCCGCTCACCGTCACCGGGCCCGACCAGGAGGGCAGCGCCGAGTACGTCTACGACACCCTGGGACGCCTGAGGTTCGGCCTGCTCCCGCAGGCCGCCGCCGAGGGCTACCTCTGCTACCGCCGCTACGACGAGCTCGGGCGGCTGGTCGAGGAGGGCACCTGCGAGGCCGCCTGGGACCGCGCCCTGCTCCAGGCGCACGCCGACGAGCCGGACTGGCTGCCCGCGCCGGGCAGCTGGCTGACCCGCCACCGCTACGACGGGGACGGCACCGACCCGCGGCTCTACGGCCGGCTCTGGCAGTCCTGGTCCGGCCCGGCCGACGGCGAGCAGCCCGCCACCGTCACCACCTACGCGTACGACGCGCTCGGGCTGGTGACCTCCCGGACGCTCAGCGTCGCCGGCTACGCGGACGGCGCACCGCACACCGTGGCCTTCGCCCACGACGCCACTGGGGCGGTCACCGACATCACCTACGACGCCCAGCTCGGCTCCGCCGCGTTCACCGCCGGGCTGCGCACCGACGACTTCAACGACCTGGTGGCCGTCACCGGCGACCACGGCGGGCGGACCACCGCCCTGGGCCGCTTCGCCTACCGCCCCGACGGCGCCCTGGCCGCCGAGGTGCTGGCACCGGGCGGACCGGCCGAGCTGACCCGGAGCTACCGCTACGCCCCGCCGGGCTGGCTCGCCTCGGTGACGGACCGGCACTTCACCGAGACCGTCGACTACACCGGCGGCGGCCCGGACGGCGCCGGCTACCACGACGGCCGCGCGGCCCGGGTCACCACCGGCTTCACCGGCGTGGACCAGGAGGGCTTCGTCCCGGAGTTCGACTACCGGTACGGGTACGACGCCCTGGGCCGTCTCGCCGAGGCCCGGAACAGCGCCGGCGCGCAGTTCGGCGTCAGCGGGCTGGACTACGACGCCAACGGCAACCTCACGGCCCGCACCGTCGGCGGGCTGACGGAGCGGCTGGAGTACCAGGACGGCAGCAACCGGCTGCGCACGATCGAGGCCGGTGCCGGGACCGGTGCGTTCGCCTACGACCGGGACGGCGAGGCCACGGACGCACCCGCGCTGGGCGTCGCCGACCTGCGGTACGGGCGGGTCTCCCGGCTGCCCGCCGGACTGGTCAGCGCCGCAGGGGAGTTGCGGCTGGAGCGGGACGCCGCGGGCACGCTGGTGCACCGGGTCGGCCCGGACGGGCAGCGGCTCTACGTCCCGGGGGACGCGGGACCGCTGGCGCTGCACCGCACCGACCCGAGCGGTGAGCGGCGCGCCGGGTACCTGGTCCCTGGGCCCGGCGGCACCCTGGCCGTCTGGTCGCCCGAGGGCACCGCGTACGTGCTGCGCGGCCGGCTCGGCTCCACCCGGGCGCTGTACGACGGCTCCGGGCTGTTGGTCGGCGCGTTCAACTACCTGCCGGACGGCGGTTTCCTGGGCACCCCGCTCGATCTGGGCGCCTCGACCACCTACCCCTACCTGTTCACCGGCGCCGAACGCGACCCGGCCACCGGCCTCTACCTGTTCCCGCTGCGGATCTACGACCCCACCACCGGCCGCTTCCTGAGCACGGACCCGGCGGCCCAGTTCGCCAGCCCCTACCTGTACGCGGGGGCGGACCCGGTCAACCTGTTCGACCCGACCGGCGGGTTCACCTGGTCCTGGGCGGCGTTCGGCGCGGTGGTGGGCGGGCTGCTGGTGATCGCCGGCGGGGTCGCACTGACCATCGCCACGGGAGGGCTGGCGACGCCGCTGATGGTCGCGGGAGCGGTGGTCGGCGGCGCGCTGATCGGTGGCGGGATCGCCAGCGCCGCGTACGGGTTCAGCAAGGCGGACGCCGCCACGTCCACGTTCGACGTGACGGAGTGGGGCATCATGGTCGGCTTCGGCGCGCTCTTCGGCGCGGCGTCGGCCGGGCTCGGGTTCGTTCCGGCGGCGTTCGGTACGAGCACCCTCGCCGCGCTCGGCGTGGAGACGGTCATCGGGATCGGGATGGGGGCGCTCGACGGCTTCGTCACCAACGGGTCGCTCAACTCCTACCAGGGCCGCGACTTCATGGCGGGTGCGGGGGCCGGTGCGGGGTGGGGGGCGTTGGGCGGCTTCGCAAGCGGGGCGGTCGGTGGCGTCCTCGGGCGCGGGCCCATGCTGCGCACCAACCGGACGGTCCGGGCGGGCCGCGGCGCCGCGGCGGAGCAGCGGGGCGAGATGCACGTCATGGCGTCCAGGAAACGGCTGGGGAACCTGACCGGGCATGCCCTGGTGGGGACGAAGACCACCGCGAACCAGCGGCTCCTCGATCTCATCACCGACCTGGATCCGGGTGACGGCAGGACGGCGATCGGGCAGAAGGGCCACGGCTGGGAGACGACGGAGCGGCCGTCCATGGGCTGGACCGCGGTGCCCGTTCCGGCCGCCCGCGCCCAACGGGCGGTGGACTTCGCCACGGAGCAGATCCCGCTGACGGGGCCGCCCTACGCGTACCTCAAGAACGACTGCACCACCTACGTCAAGAGTGTGCTGAGAGAAGCCGAGCTCTATCCGCCGCTGTGGGCCGTCGCTCCTGCTCCGCTGAACTTCTGGGCGCGGACGATCGGTCGACGAGTGCAGTGAGCCCCGCGCAGTGAGTCCCGCACCAGATCCCCTGATCGAGTACCGCACCAGCACCCCACCACCACGGAGGATCCATGACCTCGCCCCTCCCCAACGGCACCATCGTGCCGTACGCCGGCCAGTTGGACCCGACCTGGCTGCAGGGCCAGGGCTGGCTCTACTGCGACGGATCCGAACTGCAGGTCGACGACTACCAGGGCCTGTACGCCGCCATCGGCGACAACTACGGCGGTGGCCCCGGCACGTTCAACCTCCCCGACCTGCGCGGCCGGTTCGCCCGGGGTGTCGACCAGGGAGCCGGTCGGGACCCGTACGCCAACTCCCGCACCGCGTCGAACCAGGGCGGGCTGGCCGGGAACAACCCCGGCTCCGTCCAGGCCTACTGCACCGCGCAGCCCACCGCCGTGTACACCACGGACAGTCCGGGCGACCACACCCACAGCGTCGAGCACCTGCCCACGGACCAGGAGGGGCTGGCCACCGCCGGCAGCCACTACGCGATCTGGCCGAGCGCGAGCGCGACCAGTATCGGCAACGGCGACCACTCGCACAACGTGACCGGCGGGGACGCGGAGACCCGCCCGATCAACAAGTACGTGTACTTCCTGATCAAGTACGAAGGGTGAGGACGACGATGACCACCACGCGAGAGAACCTCCCCAGTACGGTGACCCCGGTCAACGGTGTCCTGGTGGGCTGCGTGATCGGCTACGGCGGGATCGTGTCCGGCAACGCGCAGGCACCGGCCGGCTGGCTGTTCTGCGACGGCTCCGCCGTCTCCCGCACCACGTACGCCGCCCTGTTCGGGGTGATCGGCACCCAGCACGGCGGCGGCGACGGCACGACCACCTTCAACCTCCCCGACCACCGCGGGCAGTTCCACCGCGGCGTCTCCGACGGCACCGGGAACGACCCGGACTCCGCCACCCGCACCGCGGCCAACCCCGGCGGTGCGACGGGCGACCAGGTGGGCTCGGTGCAGGGGCCGGCCACGGCCCGGCCGGCCGCGCAGCCCTTCGGCACCGACAGCCAGGGCGACCACCAGCACACGGTCGACCACCTGCCGACCGCGAGCTCCCACCCGTACGTGTCCGCGAGCCACTACGCCCATTGGAACAGCGGCAGCGCCGACAGCGACAGCGGCGGCGACCACTCCCACACCACCACCCCGGGGGGAGGGGACGCCGACACCTGTCCGGTCAACCTCTACCTCCACCGACTGATCTACTGCGGCGTCACCTCCTGAGGAGCGGACCATGACGGAAACGGACTCCCCCCTGCCGGTCGTGCCGACGGGCAGCCTGGTCATCGGCACGGTGCTGCCCTACGGCGCCCTGGTCGACGCGGGCGCACTGGCCACGTACGGCTGGCTCTACTGCGACGGGTCGGGGCTGGCCCCGAGCGACTACCCGGACCTGTTCCAGGTCATCGGCACCCTGCACGGCGGCAACGGCACCACCACCTTCAACCTGCCCGACTACCGTGGCTTCCTGCTGCGCGGTGTCGACGACGGCACCGGACGCGACCCCGACGCGAACAGCCGGACGCCGTCGAACCCCGGGGGAGTCGCCGGCGACCAGGTCGGTTCGATGCAGGGCCACACCGCGGCGCTGCCCACGGTCACGCCGTTCTCGCTGACCTGGCCCGGCAACCACTCGCACACCCTCGCCGGCGTCCCGACCGACGCCTCGTCCACCGCCGAGATCGGCTCGGCCCGGTCCATCTGGACCGGCGACAGCACCAACACCGACACCGCCGGGGCGCACACCCACACCATCAACGGTGGCGGGGACACCGAGACCCGTCCGACCAACGCCTACGTCAACTACCTGATCTTCGCCGGAACGTCGAGCGGCTCGGCGGTATAGACCACCGTTCAACCGGCGTTCACCCGATGCACCGTCCAAAGTGGTTCCGCGGTCCCGGTTCGTCTGCGAGTCTCCGGTGAATTTTCCACGGATCACGGAGGCGTACGTGTCACACCCCACTCGCAGGACGGTGCTGCGGACCGGTACCGCGGTCGGCGCGATGGCCGCGCTGCCGGCGTCCACGATGCTCTGGACCCAGCCCGCGGTGGCCGGGACCCCCGGGCCGGAGCAGGTGCACCTGCAGTGGGGCAACGAGCCGTCCACCGAGATGACCGTCTCCTGGGCCACCGCCGCGAGCGTGGGCCGCCCCCGGGTGCGGATCGGCACCCCGCGCGGCGGCTCCGGGTTCACCGTGCACGCGGAGAGCCGCAGTTACGTCGACGGGCTGAACAAGGTGGAGACCTTCACCCACCACGCCCGGCTGCGCGACCTGATGCCCGACACCACCTACGTCTACGAGGTGGCGCACGACGGCACCGAGCCGGTGCGCGGCACCTTCCGCACCGCCCCCGGGCGCGGCCGGGCCGCGTTCCGCTTCACCAGCTTCGGCGACCTGGGCACCGGCGACAACGTGTTCGCCAAGTCCTCGATCCACGGCGCCGCCGCCGTCCGCCAGGTGGAGCAGTTCAACCCGCTGTTCCACCTGCTCAACGGCGACCTCGCGTACGCCAACAACAACACCCAGCAGCAGCCGCAGTGCTGGAACGCCTTCATGAACAACATGGCCAAGTCGGCCGCCGCCCGCCCGTGGATGCCGGCCCCGGGCAACCACGAGGTGGAGGCCGGCGGCGGCGACCTCGGCTACGCCTCCTACCTGACCCGGTTCGAGCTGCCGGACAACGGCAGCCGCGACTACTGCGGCAACTGGTACAGCTTCCAGATCGGTTCGGTGCTCTTCGTGAGCCTGGACGGCAACGAGATCGCGGTCGAGGACGACGCCAGCATCGACCCGGCCACCGGCCACTCCATCTACATCAACGACTACAGCGAGGGCGCCCAGCTGCGCTGGCTGGAGCGGGTGCTGCGGCGGGCCCGGGACGGCCGCAAGGTCGACTGGATCGTCTGCTACCTCCACCAGTTCGCGATGTCCTCCTCGGCCCAGAGCCACGGCGGCGACATGGGCATCCGGGAGAAGCTGCTCCCGCTGATGGACCGTTACTCCGTCGACCTGGTGCTGGCCGGCCACGACCACGACTACGAGCGCACCCACCCGGTCCGCGGCACCGAGCCGGGCGGCCTGCTCACCCCGGCCGCGGCCGACGACGACCTGCGCCGGATCGACACCTCGCAGGGCACGGTCCACCTGGTCCTCGGCGGCGGCGGCACCGCCGGGCACGACGACGTCTACCTGCCCGCCGACGCGGACGGCGTCCGTCAGGCCAGCGTGCGCACCCAGCGGCTGACCTTCAAGGCCGACCCGGACGCCAAGGAGAAGGCCACCTGGTCCGCGGTGACCGACCCCGACACCGCGTTCCCGTACGGCGTCGCGGTTTTCGACGTCGACCCGGGCCACGTGCCCGGCGGCCGCACCAGCATCACGGTCAGCTACTACCACTCGCCGATGGCCACGGCCGCCAACCCGTTCCCGAGCCCGGTGCTCTTCGACAAGTTCACCCTGTTCCGCGACCGCAGCGACGGCTGGGGCGACGACCGGGACGACAACGACGACGCTCAGGGCGCGGACGACCGCGAGCC
>NZ_JBHYKG010000217.1:0-14579 GCF_042741245.1 Kitasatospora sp. NPDC058965 | reverse complement strand
CTCCGTCGCCGGGGTCAGACGACCGAGCCGGTGGTGCCGAAGGAGCCGGTCTCGATGTGGCCGACGAACCGCTGGGACCAGCCGGGGTCGTTGCTGACCGTGATCGTGAAGTCGTACCAACTGTTCGCGTAGCTGGTCTGGTTGAAGTAGTCGGCGAACGAGGCGCCCGGGCCGACGGCGTAGGTCCAGCTGCCGCTGCGGTAGTTGTTCGCCGTGATGGTGAAGGTGGCGGTGTCGGTGGGGTGGTCGTTGAAGAGCTGGAACCAGAGCGCGATCGGGTCGAGGTTCGGGGCGAAGTAGCTCTTCACCCGGGCGTAGCGGCCGTTGGCGCCGCCGGTGTCGCCGCGGAACCGGCGCAGGAAGCGGTTGGGACCGGTGACGGAGAGGTCGTACTTGCCGCCGCCGGAGCCCGCACCGATGTTGAAGTAGTCGCTGGTGGCCGCGTTCGCGCCGACGGTGTACTGCCAGGGGCCGCCGGAGCGGTAGGCGTTGGCGTAGGCGGCGAAGTGGGTGGCGTTGGTGGCCAGGGCGCCGAGGTTCTCGAAGCTGATCCAGGCCTGCTGGGAGCCGGTCGGGTCGGTGCCGGCGTAGTGGTCGAGGTAGGCGTTGGTCTGGTACGGCAGAGGGCAGGCCGTCCTGTTGCCGCTCTCCTGGACCGGGCGGGTGCCGCTTCCGGCGGGCGGGGTGGCGGCGGTGGCCCGGCCGCAGGCGGCGGCAGTCATGAGCGCGTGCCCGGCGGGGACCGGGTCGGGCAGCGCGGGCAGCGGGCCGAACACGGGGTTGGCGAAGTCGAATGCCGAGGTCAGGTCGCCGCACAGGGCGCGCCGCCAGGCGCTGATGTTCGGGCACTGGACGCCGGTCCAGGACTCCAGGAACCGCAGCACCGAGGTGTGGTCGAAGATCTGCGAGTTGACCCGGCCGCCCCGGGTCCACGGCGAGACGATGATCATCGGCACCCGGAAGCCGAGCCCGATCGGCACGCCCGAGACGTGCTCGGCGGGGTCGTTCGGGTCCGCCGGGACCGGCGGCGGAACGTGGTCGAAGAAGCCGTCGTTCTCGTCGTAGGTGAGGATGAACACGGTGGAGTCGAGGACGCCCTGGTCGGCGCCGAGGGCCTCCAGCACGCGCTTGGCCATGGTCGAGCCGACGCTCGGACTGGCCTCGGGGTGCTCGGAGTTGGCGTAGTCGGTGACGATCCAGGAGACCTGGGGCAGGGTGCCGCCGACCACGTCGGCGTGCAGTTGGGCGATCAGCGCGTCCGCCACGTCGCCGCCGGCGTAGGGCACGCCGGCCACGCCCTTGGTCCACAACGCGGCGTTGCCCCGGCCGTCCTGGGCGGGGTCCGCGGTCATGAAGGGGGCGAAGTACTCCAGCGCGTTGTCGCCGTAGTTCTGGTTCCCGGCCTGGTCGTAGACCTGGTAGACCTTCCAGCTCACGCCGGCGCCCTCCAGGCCCTCGGCGTAGGTCTGCCAGTTCTGACCGGTGCGGCGGAAGTCGCCGCCGTTGTAGTGGACGGCGTTGGCGCCGGGCAGCCCGGCGCCGATCGAGCCGGACCACAGGTAGTTCCGGTTCGGGCCGGTGCTGGAGATGATCGAGCAGTGGTAGCCGTCGCAGATCGTGTAGGCGTCGGCGAGCGCGTAGTTGTACGGCAGGTCGCCGCGGGTCAGGTAGCCCATGGTCAGACCGGTGCTGCTCTTGGCCGCGTACCAGTTGTCCATCCGGCCGCCGTCCCAGGCGCTGTGCTGGTCGTCCCAGGCGTGGCCGCCGCCGTTCGCCACGCACTGCGAGGCCTCCCAGCCGCCGGTGGCGGCGCTGAGCGGCCACGGGAAGATCGAGCCGGTGCCGCGCGGCTGCTGGAACAGAGTGCGGTTGGACGGCCCGGTGGCGGTGCCGGGCAGGTCGACGACGGTGTGGTCGCCGAAGCCGCGGACGCCTTGGAGCGTGCCGTAGTAGTGGTCGAAGCTGCGGTTCTCCTGCATCAGGACGACCACGTGCTTGACCGGCTGCAGGCGCGGGTCCTTCGGCACGGTGGCGCCCACCGGCGTGGCGGCCAGGGCGGTGCGGGTCCGCGGCAGTCCGACGACGGCCGCGGCGACCACCGCCGTCGCGGAGAGCAGCAGGGACCTGCGGGGAACGGAGGTGGTCATGGGGAGCGCCGTTTTCCGTCGGGGGTGGGGGACGACTGCGGTGCCCGGACCGGCGGCGCCACCGTGGGGGCGGTGGCGGGGGCCGTCGTGGGGTGCCCGGGCAGGGTCAGTCGCGACATCGCGATGCCGATTTCTGTTCACTAAGGATTAACCCTGCGCAGCTTCAAGCATGATTGACCAGACTCTGCACACTGGCAAGGGTCCGCGAGCCGGTAAATGTCCTGATGGCCCGTCAGATCTCCGGGAGCCCGGCAGCCGACCGACGGCCCGGGCGCGCCCGGCCGACCGGCCCGCTCCTGGAGCCACTGCTCCCGCCGCTACCGCGGGAGGTCCTCCAGCACGGCCCGGGCCGCGTTGTGGCCCGGGATGCCGCTGACGCCGCCGCCGCGGACCGCCCCCGCGCCGCACAGCAGCACGGTGGGGTGCGCCGTGGCCACGCCCCAGCGGGCGGCGGCGCCGGCGGGCTCCTCGGTGGCGAACGGGAACGCCAGGTCCCGGTGGAAGATGTGACCGCCCGGCAGGCCGAGCTCCCGTTCCAGTTCCACCGGCGTCCTCGCCTCCACACACGGCCGCCCCTGCGCGTCGGTGGCCAGGCAGTCGGCGATCGGCTCGGCGAGCACCCCGTCGAGCTGGGCCAGGGTCGCCGCCAGGGCGCGCTCCTTCGCGGCCGGGTCGGCGAACAGCCGCGCGGGCATGTGCAGGCCGAACAGCGTGAGCGTGTGCAGCCCCTGCCGGGCGGCCTCGGGGCCCAGGATCGACGGGTCGGTGAGGGAGTGGCAGTAGATCTCCGACGGCGGCGCGGCGGGCAGCCGGCCGGCCGCCGCCTCGGCGTGCGCGGTCGCCAACTGCCGGTAGCCCTCGGCGACGTGGAAGGTCCCGGCGAACGCCTCGCGCGGATCCACCGCGCCGTCGCGCAGCTGCGGCAGCCGGCGCAGCACCATGTTGACCTTCAGCTGGGCGCCTTCCGGCGCCGGTCCCGGGTCCGGCTCGCCCAGCAGGCGGGCCAGGGTCGCGGGGGCGGCATTGACCAGCACCCGCCGACCGACCGCCGTCGCCTCGCGGTCGTCCTCGCGGTAGCTGACCTCGGCGTCGCCGACGCCGTCCGTGGCGATGGCGGTCACCTCGCAGCCGGTCCGCAGCTCCGCGCCGGCCGCCAGCGCGGCTTCCACCAGGGCGCTCGTCACCGCGCCCATGCCGCCCACCGGCACGTCCCAGTCGCCGGTGCCGTTGCCGATCACGTGGTAGAGGAAGCAGCGGTTCTGCCGCAGCTCGGGGTCGTGGGCGTCGGCGAGGGTGCCGATCAGCGCGTCGGTCAGCACCACGCCGCGCACCAGGTCGTCCGCGAACTCCGCCTCGATCGTCTCGCCGAGCGGCCGCTCGAACAGGGCCGACCAGGCCGCCGCGTCCCCGACCAGGCGGCGCAACTCGTCGCGCGCGGGCAGCGGCTGGGTGAGGGTCGGGAACACCCGCCGGGCGACGTCCGCCGTCGTCCCGTAGAACCGCCGCCACGCCTGCCACTCCCGGTCGGAGCCGGTCAGCGCCCGGAACGACTCCCGGGTGCGGCCCTCGTCGCCCGCGTCCACCAGCAGACCGGTGGGCCTGCCGTCCCGGACGGCGGGCGTGTACGAGGCGATCCGGCGCCGCCGCAGCTCCACCCGCAGCCCGAGCTCGCGGACCACCTTCCGCGGCAGCAGGCTCACCAGGTACGAGTACCGCGACAGCCGCACGTCCACCCCGGCGAACGCCTCGGCCGAGACCGCGGCCCCGCCGACCTGGGCCAGCCGTTCGAGCACCAGCACCCGGTACCCGGCGCGGGCCAGGTAGGCCGCTGCCACCAGGCCGTTGTGGCCACCGCCAACGATCACGACATCGTGCCGGGAGGACGAGTTCGACATAGCCGGAACGTACCCGACCGGAGCGCCCGGCGGAACAGTGCCGCGGCGCAGTGGTGCGGCGGAACCGGCTACTTGACATTGCCTAGTACTGGAGACAGTCTGGATCCTGTGACCTCCAGCCATGACCCGCAACTCCTCAAGGGCGTCCTGTCGCTCCTGCTGCTGCACCTGCTCGCCGAACAGGAGTCGTACGGCTACGAGGTGGCCCAGCGCCTGCAGGCCGCCGGCTTCACCGACGTCCTGGAGGGCACGGTGTATCCCGCCCTCGCGCGGCTCGAACGCGAGGGGCGGCTGGCCACCCGGCTGGTCGCCTCCGCCAGCGGCCCCGCGCGCAAGTACTACCGGCTGACCGAGGCCGGTCACCAAGCGCTGGCCACCGGCACCGCCACCTGGGCCCGGCACGTCGCCGGCGTCGACGCCGTCCTGGCCCGCCCCCTGCCCACCGCACCGCAGAAGGGTTCCTGACATGCCGCACACCGTCACCCGGCTCGACCGGCTGCGCATCGAACGGGTCGTCTGGTCGCTCGACCAGCGCCTGTACGACCTCCCCTCCGCCACCCGGATCGCCCGCCGCCGCGAGGTCCGCGCCAACCTGCTGGCCGCCGCCGCGGAGGTCGGCACCACCCAGGCACTGCGCCGCCTCGGCGGCAGCCGGGCGCTGGCGCAGGAGTACCTGGAGGCGGAGCTCGGCGCCGGACCGCGGCACTCCTGGATGGCCGCGGCGCTCTTCCTGTTCACCACCCCGCTGGTGCTCAACTTCTTCCTGGACGAGGCGGCCAACGCCTACCAGCAGGCGATCGCCGCCGCCGGCCCGCACAGCGACGGCACCTTCACCTGGAGCGGCGTCACCGGACTGCAGAGCTCCGTCACCGTCGCCCTCCACCAGGGCGAGGCGACCCGCACCGGCGGCGCCTGGACGCCGCTGGCCTGGGTCCTGCTGCTCGCCGGCGGCATCGCCTGCGGCCGCCTCTGGCGGGCGCTGCCGCGCCGCCGGCCGCAGGGTGCGAGGACCACCGGGGAAGGCCTGGCCGACTGACTCCGACTGACCGTCCGTCAGGACCGACCGGCAGGACACCTGCCCCGCACCGCGTCCGGCCGGATTCAGCCCGCTGGAACCGGCTGAGAGGCTACTGTCTGACGCACTGTCACAGTGCGATGAGGGGGCGCAGATGGCGGGCTTCGAGATCGTGGTCGGCCACCTGTTCGCGAGTCTGGTGCGCCGGACCGGGTCGGGCCCGGGACTGACCACTGACTCAGACCCCCTCTACAACCTGGTGAGCCATCGACTCGGGGCGGATCCTGCGCTGGCGCGGGCCGCCGAGGAGGCGGCGACCGGGCCGGGCGAGCTTTCGGCGCGGACCCGCCGCCGACTCACGGACGCCCTGGAGGACGCCGCCGAGGGCGATCCGGACTTCGCCGGCGCCGTCGAGGCGCTCGTGCTGCGCCTGCCGGCGTCCGGCGGCGGTCCGGCCGTCACCGGCTCGGTGAGCATCACGGCGACGGACCACTCGGCAGCCGCCCTGTGGATGAACGGGGTGACGATCTGGACCGCTCCGGACCAGCAGCAGCCGGGGGACGGTCCCGGGCCGACCGCACCCGCGAGCCGGCCCGTCGATGCGGACCGGCCGCCACGCCTCGTCGTCACGGCCTCCGACCACGGGATCGCGGCCGGCTCCATCCACGCGGTCCACATCCACGCCCCCGCACCCGAGCCCGCCTCCGGGCCTCTCTCGGTCGGGCCGGTCCCCACGCCGGACGCGGCGCTCCAACCGCGGACCGAGGCCGCCGGGCGCCTCGCCGCAGCGCTCGACGAGCACCGGTCCGTCCTGGTCAGCGGGGCCGGCGGGGTCGGCAAGTCCCAGCTGGTGGCCGCCCACGTGCACCAGGTCCTCGCCACCGGGGCCCGCCACTTCGTGCTCTGGGCGGACGCCACCGACGGCCCCTCCCTCACCGCCTCGTACGCCGCGGCCACCCGGCAGCTCTGGCCCGGCCCGCAGGCCGGCGACCTGGCGGACCAGGCCGAACGATTCCTGGACTGGTTCCGCTCCCCCGGCCCGTCCGCCCTGGTCGTCCTGGACAACCTGGCCGACCCCGAGCTGCTGGCCGGCCGGTGGCCGTCCAGCACCGCCGAGAACCGCCGGGTCATCGCCACCAGTCGGCGGCGCGGCGGCTCCACCGGCGGTCTTCTCGGCGCTGTCGTCCCGATCGGGAGCTTCGCTCCGGCCGAGTCGCTCGACTTCCTACGCGCGCGCCTGCAGGCCGACGGACAGACCGCTCATCTGGCCGGGGCGGCGCACCGGCCGGGCCTGTCCGAGGTCGCCGAGGAACTCGGCCACCTCCCGCTCGCCCTCGGGTACGCCGCGGCGGTCATGACCACGGGGGAGCTGACCGCCGACGAGTACCTGGTCGCGCTGCGCGAACGGGCCGCCGGCCTGGACGAGGTGTTGACGCCCGACCTCGGGGCCGGTCGGCCCGGCCTCACCGCTGCGCTCCTGCTCTCGCTGGACGCCGCCCAACTCCGGCGCCCCACCGGCGCCGCCAAGCCGGCCCTGCAGCTCGCGGCCTTCTTCGACCCGAGCGGTCACCCCGAACGCCTCTGGCAGGCACCGGTCGTGCGGGACCTGCTGACCAGTCAGGGGGCGGAGGACTACCAAGGCGTGGGCCGCCGCGGCGTCGGCGACGCGTCCCTGCGGATCCTGCACGAGTACGGGCTGATCACCCACGGCCGGGGCGAGCAACCCCGGGCCGTCCAGTTGCACGCCCTCACCGCGCGCGCCGCCCGCGACACCCTCCGGCCCGACCAGCTCGCCCGCTGGGCCGACTGCGCGGCCACCGCCCTGTTCGGGCTGTGGCCGGAGCACGACTACACCGACACCGACCTGGAGGAGACCCTGCGCGCCAACGCGCGCACCCTGCACAGGAACCTCGGCGACCGGCTGTACAGCGCCCCGGACGGCCCCCGCCTGCTGGACCGCCACGCCCGCAGCACCGGCGCCGCCGGACTGCTCCGGGACGCGCTCCGCCTCTGGACCGACCACGCCGCCACCACCGCCCGCCTGCTCGGGCCCGATGCGCCGGACACGGTCGCAGCCCTCACCGGCCGGGCCGAGGTCCTGGTTGCCACCGGTGACCTCGCGGGCGGGCTGACCCTCGCTCAGGACGCGGCCGACCGCGCGCTGCGCACCACGGGAGCGCGGTCCGAGCCGCACCTGTCCGCCCGCCTGGTCGTGGTCCAGGCCCACACCGCAGCCGGCCGCTTCGACACGGCCGCGGACCTGACCGGCCCCCTGGTCGCCGACGCACTCGCGCAGCTCGGCCCGGCGCACCGGGTCACCCTGATGGCCCGGCTGGCTGCCGCCGAGGCCGAACGGTCCCGCGGCCGCCTGGCCGCGGCGGCCGACCACGAGCAGGCGGTCCTGGCCCAGGCAGCCCTCTCCGGCGGGCTCGGACTGGACGACGAGTTGCAGGTGGAGGGAGCTGCGCTGCTCACCCGCTTCCTGCAGACCGAGGACACCCTGACCGCCCACGCAGCCGCAGTCCGGCTGCTGCAGCGCCGAGAGCGGCTGCTCGGCCCCGACCACCCGGGCACCGCCGAAACCCGGCTCACCGTGGCCTCGACCGCGCTGCGCAGCGGACGCGCTGACGAAGCGTTCGAGCAGGCCACCAAATCGGCGAACGCCCTGTCCGCCGCCATGGGCGACGGCCACCACGCAACCCTGGGCGCCCGGGGGACGGCCGCCCTGGCCCTGGCCGATGCCGGCGAGCCGGGCCGGGCGGCCGTGCTCGCGGCAGGCGCACACGCGACGGCGGTCCCTGCCCTGGGAGAGGAGCATCCGACCACGCTGTACTGCGCCGCCGTGTTCGCCAGGACCCTGACCGCCGCCGGCCAGAACGGTGAAGCCCTGCCGGTGCTGGAGCGCACGGCGGAGCTGCGCACGAAGGTGCTCGGCCCGCTGCACCCGGACACCCTGACCGTGCGGGCCGACCTCGCCTCCGCCTGGCAGCACGACGGCCGCCTGACCGAGGCGGAAGCCCTGCTGCACGAGGTGCGCGACGCGGACGCGGAACGCTTCGGCGAGGATCACCCCGAGACACTGGCCAACCGTCACAACCTGGCCCTGATCTGGTCGGAGCTGGGACGCGACGCGGAAGCCGCCGCAGCGTTGGCCGATGTCGTCCGCCTGCAAACAGCCCGGGTGGGCTCCGAGCACCCCGCCACCCTGACGGCCCGCCAGTCCCTCGCGGTCGTGCGGGCCCGCACCGGCCACACTCTCGACAGCCTCGCCGAGCACCGTGCCGTCCTGGAGATCCAGGCGCGGACGCTCGGCCCCAACCACCCCAGCACGCTCACCAACCGGACCAACGTGGCCGTCGCCCTCCGCCAGGCCGGGCACACCGCGCAAGCCGTGGCCGAAGCCCGGGCCGTCACCGAGGACGCGGCCGCGGTCCTCGGTGCCACCCACCAGATCACCCTGACCGCCGCGGCGACCCTCTCCGACGGTCTGGCCGTGCTCGGCCGCCACGACGAAGCCCTCGCGCTGGCCCGGGAGTTGCTGGACCGGGTAGCGACGGCCGGTGCGCCCGCCCGTCCGACGGTCCTGTCGCTGCGCACCCACCTGGCCCGGCGACTGAGCGAGGCGGGCCGTACGGTCGAGGCGGTCGAGGCCCAGGAGGGCCTGCTGGCCGACGCCGAGGCCGCGTTCGGCTCCGACCATCCGACCGTCCTGGTTGCCCGCAGCGACCTGTCCACCGTGCTGATCGAGGCAGGTGAGTTCCTGAGGGCGGTCGAGCTCGCCCGTACCACTCTGACCGGGACAGTGCAGCGCTACGGCACCGACCACCCGCAAGGGCTCACGGCCGCGGCCAACTACGGCACCGCCCTCTACGCGGCCGGCCGGATCGAGGAGTCCATCGCGGTGACCGAGGAAATCGCCCGGGCCCGCGTACGACTGCACGGGCCGCTGGCACCCGACACGCTCGCCGTGCGGGCCAACCTCGCCGCCGCGCTGGCCGTGGCCGGCCGCACCGCCGAGGCGGTCGAGATCGGCCGGGAGGTCCTGGCCGGCCGCACCGCCCTCGGCGACACCGGAGCGCCGGTCGTCCTCAACGCCAAGGCGAACCTCTCCGCCATGCTGCGCGGTGCCGGACAGTTCGACGAGGCCCTCGCCCTCGGCCAGGAGGTGGTCGACGCCCGGCGGGAGCTGCTCGGACCGGAGCACCCGGACACCCTGACGGCCGAGCTCAACCTCGCAACGTACCTGTGGGACGCCGACCGGGTGAACGAGGCCGTCGCGATGGAGCGCCACGTCCTGGCGGTGCGCGAGGCGGCCCAGGGCGCCGGCCACCCCGACACCGTGCTCACGCGCAACAACCTCGCCCAGAGCCTGTCCGCCCTCGGCGACAGCGAGCGGGCCGCCGAACTGCACGGCCGCAACGCGGAACTCGGCATCCGGCTCCTCGGCCCCGACCACCCGTCCGTCCTGACCAGCCGTGCCGCCCGCGCCGTCGAACTGGCGTCCGCCGGCCGGTTCGACGAAGCCCTGTCCGACTTCACGGAGGTGGTGGCCCTGGCCGACGCGGCGGGCCTGGACGCGGCAGTCCGCTTCCACCTGCGCCACCAGCACGCCATGGCGCTGCGCCGAGCCGGCCGGATCGCCGAGGCGCTGGACCTGACACGGCAGGTGGTCACCGAACACACCGAGCGGCTCGGCGCGGAGCACCGGGACACCCTCGGCGTCCGGGAGAACCTCGCGTGGCTGCTCGGCATGCTCGGTCGGAGCGGCGAGGCGCTGACGACCCAGCAGGAACTGCTGGAGATCCGTGAGCGTCTGTGGGGGCCGGACCACCCGGAGAGCCAGACCGCCCGCGCGGAACTGGCCGCCGCCACCCACCTGGCGGGCCGGTTCGCCACCGCGGCGGCCCTGCTCGAACCGGTGCGAGCCGCACGACTGGCCGCGCTCGGCCGCGACGACCCGCGGCTCCTGACGATGAGTGGGAACCTCGCCGGCATGCGCTCGCGCGCCGGTCTGCCCGCACTGGCGGTCCCGATGGAGGAGGACGTGCTGGCCCGGCGAGAGCGGATCAACGGGGAGCGGCACCCGGACACCATCTGGACCCGAACCAATCTCGCCACCAGTTACCGCCGTGCGGGCCGCACGGCTGAGGCGCTCGAACAGGCTCGGCGGGCGCACCAGGACGCGGTCGAGGTCCTCGGTGCGGGCCACCCGATCACCCAGCGGGCCGCCGTCGCCCTGGCCACCGCCCTCCTCGCCGCCGGCGAAGGGGGCGCGGCGGGCGAGGTCGCCGGCCCCGTCTGGTCCGGCGCCGTCACCGACGGCACGGCGGGGCTCCCGACCGCCCTGCTGGCGGGCACGGTGCTGGTCCGGATCGCGCTCGCCGCGGGCGACCGGCAGCGGGCGGCCGACCTCTCGGCCACCGCACTCGCCGCGGCCGCGGACACCGCCGGCGCCGACCATCCGGACGTACTGGTCCTCCGCCTGCTCGGTGCCCTCGCTCGTACGGACGACGAGGCGCAGGAGCAGGTGACCCGGGCGCTCGCCCTCCTCGCTGCAGCACTCGGTGAGCAGCACCCGGAGTACCTCGAGCTGGCCCGGCTCGCCCCGGGGCGCTGAGCCGGGCGACCGGCCCCGTGGTACGAGCCTCACCGAGAGGGCTCGGGCAAGCCAAGTGCCTGGCCCCCGCCGCGAGGAGTGAGCGAGCGGTGGCGCAGTGTCACGGCCGGGGTTAGCTTCGGACTCATGTCCTCACAGATGTCCCGCCGTGCGCTCCCCCGGACGCTCGCCGCCGTCGCCGGCCTGCTGCTCCCCTCGATCGCCGCCGCGGTGCCGGCGCACGCGGCCGGCGTCGTGGTGGTCCACCCCGGCGAGTCGATCCAGCGCGCCGTGGACCGGGCGGGGGCGGGCGGCACCGTGCAGGTCCTGCCGGGGACGTACCACGAGAGCGTCCAGATCTCGGTCTCCGGCCTCACCCTGCGCGGGGCGGGTGCGAAGACCGTGCTCACCCGGCAGAACGCGCCCGGGGACCAGGCGTGCGCCAAGGCGGGCGACGGCATCTGCGTCACCGGAACGGCCGACCACCCCGTCACCGGGGTGAGCATCGAGTCGCTCGCCGTCGCGAACTTCGCCAAGGACGGCATCGCGGCCACCGGGACCGACGGGCTGACCGTCCGTCACGTGCTGACCGAGGACAACGGCCAGGAGGGGGTCAGTCAGGAGAAGTCGGTCCGCGGCCGGTTCCTGGACAACGAGGCCCGGCGCAACGGCGAGGCCGGGATCTTCCTGGCCAACATCGTCAACGGCAAGGGCGGGGCCGTCGACACCGGGGGAACGCTGGTCTCCGGCAACCGGCTCACCGACAACCGGATCGGCACGGTGGTGCGCCGGCTGCGGAACCTGAGCGTCGAGCACAACACGATCACCGGCAACTGCACCGGCGTCTTCGTGGTGGGCGACGACGGCCGGCCGCGGGCCGGCGCGCTGAGCGTGCGGGCCAACCGGGTCGACGGCAACAACACCTACTGCCCCCCGAACGGCCGGATCCCTTACCTGCAGGGCAGCGGCATCGTGCTCACCGGCGTCGAGTCCACCGAGGTGACGGACAACCACGTCACCGGGAACACCGGCGCCGCACCGATGTCCGGCGGGATCGTGCTGTTCCCGAGCTTCGTCGGCGGCGCGAGCACCGGCAACACCATCAGCGGCAACGTGGCCACCGGGAACCGGCCCGCCGACCTCGCGGACCGGGACACCGGCCGGAACACCTTCACCGCCAACCGCTGCGGGACCTCCGAGCCGGCCGGCCGGTGCTGACGCCCCACCCAGGGAGAGACCTATGACCACCGTGCAGACCGACGATGCGCACGCGCCGTTCCGGCTGCGGGAACTCGTCTTCGGCGCGGCCCGCGCCGCCGCCGTCCGGGCGGCGGTGCGGCTGCGCCTGCCCGACGCGCTCGACGACACGCCCCTGACGGCCGAGGAGCTGGCGGCCGCGGTGGGCGCCGAGCCGGGCCCGGTCGCCCGGCTGCTGCGCGCACTGTCCTGCTACGAGGTCTTCGCCCAGACCCCGGACGGCCGCTACGCCCACACCCCGATGTCGCGGCTGCTGCGCGAGGACACCCCGGGCAGCCTGCGGTACATCGCGCTCTGGTGCACCGAGCCGTGGACCTGGGAGGCCTGGCCGCGGCTGGACGACGCCGTCCGCTCCGGCACCCACGTCTTCGAGGACCTGCACGGCAAGGACTTCTTCAGCTACCTGCACGCGGACGCGGGCGACTCGGCCCGGGTGTTCGACCGGGCGATGACCACCTCCAGCCGGCAGTCCGCGCACGACCTCGCCGAGTTCCTCGACCTCGACGGGGTCGACTCGGTGGTGGACATCGGCGGCGGCCAGGGCCACGTGCTGGCCTCCCTGCTGGAGAAGCACCCGCGGCTGACCGGCACCCTGCTGGACCTGCCCGCGGTGGTCGCGAACGCCGATCCGCGGCTGCGCGACGGCGGCCCGCTGGCCGACCGGGTGACCCTGGTCGCCGGCGACTGCCGGGACGGGATCCCGGTCCGGGCCGACCTCTACATCATCAAGAACATCCTGGAGTGGGACGACGGGAGCAGCCGCCGCCTGCTGCGCGCAGTGGTCGCCGCCGGCGGGCCGGGCGCGCGGGTGGTGGTGGTCGAGAACCTGGTCGACGACAGCCCCTCGATGCGCTTCACCACCGCCATGGACCTGCTCCTGCTGCTCAACGTCGGCGGGGCCAAGCACTCCGAGGAGAGCCTGACCGGCCTGCTGGCGCAGGCCGGTCTGGAACTCAAGGAGGTCCGGCCGGTCAACTCCTACCTGCACGCCTTCGAGGCCGTGGTCCGTTGACCCGCGGTCAGTTCGCCACCCGGGCCGGTTCGCGCATGGTCGCGACCAGCCCGGTGGTGTGCCCGCCGGCCCGGAACAGCGGGTGGTCGAGCACCTCGCCCAGGAAGCCCGCGGTGGTCCGCACGCCCGGCCCGTCCACCCGGAACTCGCCGAGGGCCCGCTGCATCCGGGCGATGGCCTGCGCGCGGTCCGGCGCCCAGACGGCCACCTTGGCGAGCAGCGAGTCGTAGTCGGGCCCGATCCGCCAGCCCGTGAAGGCGTGCGTGTCGACCCGGACGAACGGTCCGCCCGGCGGCACGAACTCGGTCAGCGTCCCCGGCGCGGGCGTGAAGTCCCGCTCCGGGTCCTCGGCGTTGACCCGGCACTCCAGCGCCACCCCGCGCGGCACCAGGTCGGCCTGCGAGACCGACAGCGGCGCGCCCGCGGCGACGGTGATCTGCTCGCGGACCAGGTCGAACCCGGTGACCCACTCGGTGACCGGGTGCTCCACCTGGAGGCGGCAGTTGACCTCCATCAGGTAGTACTCGCCGCCCGGGGTCACCACGAACTCGAAGGTCCCGGCGCCGACGAAGCCCACCGCGGCGGCGCCGCGGACCGCCGCCGCGCACATCGCCTCGCGCATCCGGGGCGACAGGTTCGGGGCCGGCGACTCCTCGACCAGCTTCTGGTGCCGCCGCTGCACCGAGCAGTCCCGCTCGCCCAGGTGCACCACGGTGCCGTGCCGGTCGCAGAGCACCTGCACCTCGACGTGCCGGGCGTCCTCGACGAAGCGTTCGAGGTAGAGCCGCTCGTCGCCGAAGACCGCGCGGGCGTGCGCGCGGGTCCGGTGGTAGGCCAGCCGCAGGTCGTCGCCGGCGCGGACCACGGCCATGCCGCGTCCGCCGCCGCCGGCGACCGCCTTGAGGATCACCGGGAAGCCGACCTGCCGGGCGAGCGCCTCGGCCTCGGCCGGGGACCCCAGCGCCCCCGTGCTGCCGGGCAGCACGGGAAGCCCCGCCTCCGCCATCAGGGTGCGGGCCACGGCCTTGTCGCCGAGCTGCTGCATCACCCGGGGCGGCGGGCCGATGAAGACCAGGCCGTGCGCCTCGCAGATCTCCGCGAAGTCCGGGTCCTCGGAGAGGAAGCCGTAGCCGGGGTGGACGGCCTGCGCGCCGGTCTGCTGGGCGGCCTCGACGATCGCCGGCACGTTGAGGTAGCTGGCCTTCGCGGGGGCCGGTCCGATGTGGACGCTGCGGTCCGCGAACCGGACCACGGCCGAGTCGCGGTCGGCGGTGGAATACACGGCCACGGTGCGGATGCCGAGTTCGCGGCAGGCGCGGGCCACCCGCAGGGCGATCTCGCCCCGGTTGGCGATCAGCACGGTGGAGAACGGAGGGTTCGTCACGACCGGCCCTACCGGGCCTCGGCCGCGGGCTCCAGCGCGATCAGGCGCTGGTCGAACTCCACCGGGTGCGCGTTCGGCGCGAGCAGCTCGACCACCCGCCCGTCGGAGTGCGCCTCGATGGTGTTCATCATCTTCATCGCCTCCAGCACCCCGACCGGCTGGCCGCTGCGGACCACGTCGCCGACCTTGACGAACGGCGGCGCGTCCGGCGAGCCGGCGTGGTAGAAGGTGCCCACCATGGGCGCCTTGACGTACGTCAGCCCCTCCTGGACC